>JANMUC010000130.1:0-5442 GCA_031391225.1 Deinococcales bacterium | reverse complement strand
AGCGCAAATCGTGTTCGTCAATGCGAATGAAGACTCGAGTTCAATCCAAAAATACCTACAAGCCGAAAACTTGCAAATCTCGAGCCTGCTTGACGCTGGCAGTTTACAACGTGATTTACAGGTGATTGGGCTGCCGACCACTGTGCTGATCGGCAAAAATTCTCAGATTCTCGAGCGAAAATTTGGTGCACTCGATGCCCCGACACTCACAGAGTTACTCGAGAAAATGAAAAGCCAATAGCTTTGCGCTTCCCTTTCTGTAAGAGTGAGGGTTATATTGCACTCGTCCCAAACCCAAACCCCGATTGAACTCGAGGGAAATTTTACGGAGGTGAGCGAGTGTTAATCCCATTGATTGCAGGTGTAATTGCATTGTTGGCAGGCGTCTATTTGACGTGGCAAATTCTCAGGTTGCCAGATGGCAATGATCGGATGCGGCAAATTGCCGCCGCGATTCAAGAGGGCGCGGGAGCGTACCTGACCAAACAGTACACGGCTGTTGGTATCGTCGCCGTGGTGTTGGCAATACTGATTGCGATAGCGCTTGGCATCACCAGCGCGATTTACTTTTTGATCGGCGCTGCCGCGTCAGCCGCCGCCGGTTTTATCGGCATGAACGTCGCCGTTCGTGCCAATGTTCGTACCGCCCAAGCCGCGTACGGCGGTCTAGGACCAGCCATGAAAGTCGCCACTTGGGGCGGCGCGGTTACGGGCTTGTTCGTGGTTGGTCTGGGCATTGTGGTGCTGGCGCTCTTGACCAACTTTTCTCCTCGAGATGCCGCAGGACTTTTTAACCCCGACGCCCTGATCGGTCTCGGTTTCGGCTCGAGCTTGATTTCAGTGTTCGCGCGTCTTGGTGGTGGTATTTTTACCAAAGCTGCCAACGTTGGCGCAGATTTGGTCGGTAAAGTTGAAGCTGGTATTCCCGAGGACGATCCACGCAATCCAGCCGTGATCGCCGATAACGTCGGTGATAACGTCGGTGACGATGCTGGTATGGCTGCGGATTTGTTCGAGACGCTCATCGTGACCGCGATTGCTGCGTTGCTGCTCGGGCATCTGAAATTCCCTGGTAATACCTCGGTGATGTGGTATCCGCTTATTGTTGGTGGTTTTGGCATTATCGCGTCGGTGGTTGGTATTTTCTTCATCAACGCGCCCAAAGACGCCACACCTAAAGGCATCATGGGCAGCCTCTACCGTGGCGTTTGGGTTTCGGTGGGTCTTGCCGCCATTGGCTTTTACTTCGCCTCGACCATGGTTTCAGGCGATGGCATCAACTCCATGAACCTATTCTTTGCCAGCCTGGTTGGGCTTGCCGTCACAATGGGCTTAATGTACATCACCGACTATTACACCTCGAGCGAGTTTGCGCCTGTGCGTGGAATCTCGAGGGCGAGTATTACAGGTCACGGCACGAACATTATTGCGGGTCTGGCGGTCGGTATGAAATCCACGGCATTCCCAGTGCTGGTGATCGTGGCTGGAACGCTGATTGCATTCGCCCTGGCAGGTCTGTACGGCGTGGCAATTGCCGCAATGGCAATGCTTAGCTTGTGCGGCGTGATCGTGACCGTGGACGCGTTCGGTCCAATCACCGACAACGCTGGCGGCATTGCCGAAATGGCAGAATTGGGCGACGAAGTTCGCGGTGTCACCGATCCTCTGGATGCCGTGGGCAACACCACTAAAGCCGTCACCAAAGGTTATGCCATCGGTTCGGCTGGACTTGCGGCACTCGCATTGTTCGCCTCTTACACCGCCGAACTCGACAAACGCGTTCCTGCTGGCGGCGTTCCACTGCGTTTTGACCTTGGCGATCCGTTGGTCGTTGCTGGTTTATTAATTGGTGGAATTTTGCCCTGTCTGTTCGCCGCCATGAGCATGGAAGCCGTCGGACGCGCCGCTGGTGCGGTGGTGCTCGAGGTTAGGCGTCAATTTCGTGAAATGCCAGGCATCATGCTCGGCACGCAAAAACCTGATTACGCCAGAGCCGTGGGCATTGTGACCGATGCTGCGCTGCGTGAAATGATTGTCCCGGCGCTTTTGCCGGTTCTAGCACCAATTGCGGTTGGGCTTATTCTTGGACCAAAAGCCCTTGGTGGTTTACTGATGGGCGTGATCGTGGTCGGTATTTTCATGGCAATCCAAATGACCACCGGTGGCGGTGCGTGGGACAACGCCAAAAAGTACATCGAATCTGGTGATTTGAAAGACGAAAACGGCGTGGTGCTGAAAAAAGGTTCGTTCGCGCATCAAGCCTCCGTTACAGGCGACACTGTAGGCGACCCGTACAAGGACACCGCAGGTCCTGCCATCAACCCGATGATTAAAGTCGCCAACATCGTCGCGTTGCTAATCGTGCCGCTGTTAGGCTCGAGCTTGTTCGGTGGTCTGGCAGACTCGAGCGCTCCTGCCGCCGGAACGGCGATAGCGAGCGGCATGAACATGAACGAGTTTAAATTTTCGTACCCAAGCGTTAACGAACAACTCGACGCTCAAGACTTTATGCTGCGTGGCAACGGTAAACCAGGCATGATGTTTGACGTGTTGCAAAATGGTGCAAAAGTCGGCAGCGAAACCGTTGGCAACGACGGCGAATGGGTTTACTCCGTCGAGAAACCTGCGGCTGGCGATTACACCTACCAACTTCAAGCCGACGGTCAAAACCTCGGCAGTGCAATGTTTGTTAACGTCGGAACAGGCAGAACCGACGCCAGCAACGCCAAATGCCCGTGTCTGTTGCGAATTTTCTCAAACGTCTCGAACGCCAAAATCACACTGTTCAAAGGTGGCACTGAGGTTCAAACTGGCAGCAGCGGAAAATTGTTCGAGAATCTCGAGGCTGGCGATTACACTTACAACATGGAAGCTGACGGTTATAAAAGCGTGACTGATGCGGCATTCAGTACGCCAAAGAACAAGAACTTAAAAGCTTTCCTCGATAAATAATCTTTTTAACTGCAATCCCGTCACTCGAGTTTTCAGTGGCGGGATTTTGTGTTTTACTGAACCGTGAGCATCGATTGGTTGTGGTCGCAACAAGAACGCGGAATCCATCCTGGGTTATCGCGCATGAAAGCCTTGCTCGAGGTTTTGGGGCATCCTGAACGCGGGTTGATCGTGGCACAAATTGCTGGTACGAATGGCAAAGGTAGCACCTCGAGATTCTTGAACGCCATGATTGCACCATTCTCGAGCGTGGGTTTGTTCACCAGTCCGCATTTGTTTCGCTTTTCTGAGCGCATGTTGGTCAACAATCTCGAGATTCCTGACATTGATCTCGAGCGTCACATTAAAACGCTTCAAGCTGTGAATGAAAGTGTTGGTGCAACTTTTTTTGAATTGATTACCGCCATAGCCTTGCTGTATTTTCACGAATCTCGAGTCAATTATGCCGTGCTCGAGGTTGGTTTGGGCGGGCGACTCGATTCGACCAGCGCGGTGGATTCCAACGTCAGTGTGATTACGAATATTGACCTTGACCACACCCAGTTTTTGGGCGATACGGTTGAGAAGATTGCGTTTGAGAAAGCCAGCATCATTCGCCCAGGAATTCCCGTGGTGACTGGGGCAACAGGCGCAGCGCTCGAGGTGATAGAAGCTCGAGCATTGGAACAGAACGCCACAATTTGGGTTTTAAACCGTGAAATCAAACTCGAGGTGACAGATTTAGGACTTGCTGGACTCGAGATTTCAGTTTCGACGCCGCTTGGAAAAGTTTCTGGACGCTCAAAGATACTGGGAATTCATCAAGCCTCAAACGCCGCACTTGCAATTGCCGCCGCCCAGATTCTCGAGATTCCTGCCACAGCGATTCAACAGGGTTTAGAAAGCGCTACAAACCCTGGCAGGCTCGAGTACCTTCCTGGAAGTCCAAGCGTGCTTCTTGATGCCGCTCACAACCCGCACGGCGCTCGAGCGCTTGCATCGTTCGTCACGACCCACAAACTCGAGCCTGTGACGTTGATTGTGGGCAGTCAAGCCGATAAAGATTACGCGGAAGTTGCAAAAGCATTGCAACCCATCTCGAGCTTCGTGATTTGCACCAAAGCCAGTTATTCCGCTCGAGCCGCCGCAGCCGACACCATCGCGCCACACTATCAAAACGCCAGAATCTCGAGCAATGTTTCCGAAGCTCTCAAACTTGCTCGAGAAATTACGCCCGAAAATGGGTTGATCTTGATTGCAGGAACGATTCCCTTGATTGCTGAAGCGCTCGAGATATTGGGGAATCTCGAGTCTGAAGGGAGGATTCGCTGGCAGTAAAAGACAAAATAAGTTGCCCCTTGCCAGAATCGATTAATGATCCGAAAATACACTCACTTTGATTCCTCACCTGTATGTTCACGTTCCGTTCTGCCCAACCATCTGCCCGTACTGCGATTTTCACGTGCTCGAGCGGCGTGCTGGAATGGTTGAAGCCTATTTGACCGAACTCGAGAACGATGCTCGAGTCTTATCAGAACAATACGGTGGCACTGAACTGACGACCTTGTACGTTGGTGGCGGCACACCGTCGTTCTTGCGTGACCATGAACTCGAGCGTCTGGCTGGCATCATTCGTAAGTATTTTGGCTGGGCAAACGAAGAAGCAACACTCGAGGTCAACCCTGGAACGGTCAACGCCTCTCGAGCCAAACTCTGGCGCGAACTGGGTTTCACGCGTGCCAGCGTCGGTGTGCAAAGCACTCAAGATTCTGTCCTCAAGTTTTTGGGGCGCACCCACGACGCCAAACAAGCCCTGACCGCCCTCGAGACGCTGCTAACGGCTGGATTTCAGGTCAGCAGCGACGCGATCACGGCAGTTCCAGGGCAAAATGTTGAACAAGATTTAAGAACTTTGGGTGCATTGGGACTCGAGCACATCAGTTGTTACACCCTGACCATAGAGGAGGGGACAGCCTTTTTTCGGGCTGGTGTTAAAGTCCGTGCCGAAGACGAAGAACGCTCCCTCGAGCTTGCCGAATCCGTGCTTGCCGAATTTGGTTTGGCGCGTTACGAGGTGTCAAACCATGCCAAACCAGGTTTTGAATCCAAGCACAATACTGGGTACTGGCAAAACCGTTTTTATTACGGTTTGGGCGCTGGCGCGGCAGGACATTACCCAAACCTCGAGTCTCAAACTCAAGATTTACCTCTCGAGTCGCAAGTCATTGCCTACCGTCGCACCAACCCGCACCTTCCGAACTGGTTGACTGGCGAACGCGGCGAGATGGAAGCCGTCACTCGAGAATCGTTTGTGACCGACGCGCTTTTTTCTGGATTGCGACTGCTTTCTGGCGTTGACCTATCTGACATTTCAACTCGAACTGGTTTGAATGCTCGAGATTACTTCGCCCCGCAATTCGAGAAATTGGTTTCTCAAGGTTTGCTCGAGTTTGAAGGCGAAAACGTGCGAGCCACAACGAATGGTTTATGGGTTTTAAACCAAGTCATCAG
>JANMUC010000077.1:0-3480 GCA_031391225.1 Deinococcales bacterium | reverse complement strand
CCCAATGCCAATTGCTCGAACTGAACAAGTTCTTGAAGGGTTGCAAAGCGCTGGCGGCACTTAAACCAGGAAGATTGGCGCTCTGGGCTGGAATACTCTGGATGGCATCGCTGTGAAAACGACCTAAAACCGCACTGACCCCACCGACCTTGCGGGTGTCGGCTGGCAGGTTCACGTCGCCCAAGAACGTCATGACTTTGCCCGTCACGCTGGCTCGAGGCTCGAGCCTGACATTGCCGCCAATGCTAACCACATCGCCGTTGACCGTGCCACTGACGGTAATGTCACCGCCAAACCGCACGATGCTGGAATTGTGAACCCCAGTTATTACGGTCGATCCAAAAAAAGGCGCGGCTTGCGGCAATACCAACGCGGCACACACCCCAAAGGCAATGGTGCTGGCGAGTGCACCAACGTTGCGCTTTGAGCCACTGGCAAAAGCAGCCAGCAAGGTCACAATCAAGGCGGATACGATCAAACTGGCAGGCAGCGCTTGAACCAAATCGATCACGGCTCGAGCGGTGACGCTGGCATAATTCCAAGAAAGTCCGATCAAGCCCAAACCCGCGCCAGCCAACAGTGTAAAGACAAAATACAGCGGCGTGCGATCTAGGTTTTCACGCTCCAGAGAGTCTTTGGTGGCATCTGAGCCAATTTTAGACGCAATGTTTGAAGCAAACGAAGCCGGTGCGCCAACGCGCGGTATTCTAGCCAGAACAGACTCGAGCGTGACCACGGGCGGCTTGCTCAGTTCGGCATCGAGGGAAATACTTGCTGCAAGTTGCCGAGCAAAACCATCAGGGGCACTCACTCGAGGAATGGCAGGAATGTTGACTTGCAAGGCGTTTTCGGCAATAGCGTGCGACATTTTCGCCGCAAAACTATCGGGTGCACTCACTCGAGAAATACTGCCGAGCAAAGCACGTTGGGCAATTTCGCTCGAGATTTGAGAGGCAAATTGATCAGGCACAGCTACCCTGGGCAGTAACTCGAGATGCCTGGTTAAAGTTGCACCGCTCGAGATTTCAATCGCCATAACCCTAGCAAAATCGGGCGGTGCATGAATCCGTTCCAATCCCTCGAGCAATTGACAAATCTCGAGTTCGGCACTCAAACGAACCGCAAACCCAACGGGTGCGTTCACTCGAGGCAAGCTGTGAATGGCTCGCGCTACAAAATCAATTTCGTTCGTCACTCGACCATCACCTTCCCCTCGAGCAGCCCCGCCAAGATTTCTTTACCGCGAAACACGCGCGATTTTGCCGTGCCGATGGCGCAATTTTGCGTGATCGCAATTTCTTCGTAACTCAGTTCGTCCATAAAACGCAAAATGACCGCCGAACGGTACTCTTCAGGCAACTCGAGCAATGCCGCCCGAACGCGTTCGGCATTTTCGTTGTATTCGGCGTTGGCTTGTGGACCATCGGTGAATGCCATCGGTTCAAAACCCGATTCGTTGGCTTCCTCGATTGAAAACTGGCTGTGATGCTTGCGGCGGTGCTTTTCGATCTGACAATTGCGGGCGATGGCGTACAACCACGGCAAAAATTCCTCGCCAGATTTAAAGGTTTTGATGCCTTTCCAAGCCCTGAAAAACGTTTCCTGGGTCAAATCCAGCGCATCGCTGTACGACCCTTCCAGGTGAAACAAATAATTGACCATGCGATCTTGATGCTCGAGAATCAAAGATTCCCAGCAAGTCTGGTCACCAGTCTTTAATTTCTCGAGGTTGACAGAAGTCATTTCAAAACTCATACGTGGGAATCATTGTAGAAGTTCCCATGCTTCTTGAATAGGGGAGGGCAGGGAGGGGTTGAGCAAATCTTGGCTGCTTTCTCATGATCTCTCACGCTGAGCCTCGAGAATGCTGGTGTGAAACGTGTCGCTCGAGGTTTAATGGTTTTGGTTACCGTTCTGATCGTGGGCTATCTGTTTTGGAATCCAGGCTCAAGCGTTACCGATGGAACTCATGATCTTGGACGCAATGGAATTTGGCTTGGACACGGTTGGCTTGGCGATGACGTTTGGTTTGCTGAAAATGCTCGAGATTCAAAGATATTCCGAAGTCAAGCCGCAATTCTTAAGCTCAAACAAGAACTGGACTTACACGGTATTCGAGATGTGTTTCCGCACTTAACACCCACAACATTGGATGGTAAAATTCCCGAAGTTGATGCAACCCAAACCAAATTATTTCTCGAGCTATTACCAAACAAACGGGTCTTGCCCTGGCTTGGTGGCGTAACCGAAAAAACCGTGTTTCTCGAGTCACAGACTTGGCGCAACACATTTGCCTCAAGTGTCAAAAAGTTACTCGAGACGAACCCGAAGTTTGCAGGAATTCACCTCGATTTTGAACCCGTTCGCAATCACACTCCAGGGTTTCTCGAGTTGTTGACCGAAGTTCGAGCCGCGATAGGCAGCGACAAATTTATTTCGATTGCGACTCCAAAACCAAACGTCATTCCGGGCGTTGCGCCCGATTGGTTTTGGGACAAAAATATGTTTCAAGAGGTTTCAAAAATCGTAGATCAAATCGTACCAATGCTGTACGACACGTCAATACCGCTTGACAAACCCTATGTCGCCCTAATGAAAACTTGGACGTTCGAGGTGCTGAATTGGAGCAACGGCACAGAAGTATTGCTCGGTGTTCCAGCTTGGGACGAACCCACCATTTCGCATCACCCGAGCGTCGAAAATCTAACCAATGCCCTGCACGGAATTCATGCAGCGCTCGAGCTTAAAATGCCAAAAAATTATGCTGGCGTTGCACTTTACGCCCATTTCACAATGGATGACTCGAGATGGAAAACCCTCGAGACTGAATTTAGCCGCACGCGCTAAATCAGCGTTTTTTGCTGGCTCGAGTTTTGGTTTTTAATTTCGCACCACAAGAATCGCGCACGACCAACGGAGACTCGAGTTCGACACGTTGCTGTGCTGGAACTTTACCCTGCATTCGTTGTAACAACATCTCGATGGCGGTTTTGCCTTGCAATGTTGCGGGCGCTTGAATGGTCGTGAGGGCTGGCGACATAAACGGCGCGGTCGGAATGTCATCAAAGCCGACCACAGCAATGTCTTCAGGAATTCGCAAACCGTGTTCCCGAATGGCTGCCATCGCGCCAAGGGCTATCGTGTCGTTTCCAGCAAACAATGCAGTCGGGCACGCGTTTTGTTGCAACAGGCTTTTCATGGCTTCAAAGCCACTCTGGGCGCTGTAATTGCCAAATCGTACCAAGCTCGGGTCAAACGTCAATCCCGCCGCCTCGAGCGCGTCTTTGTAGCCTTCTCGGCGAGGTTGAACAATGTCGTGCTTTTCGGGAACAAAGGAAATATGGGCAATACGCGAGTGTCCAAGGTCTGTCAAATGTTTGGTGGCTCGAGTTGCCGCGTCACGACCATCGATTTCGACCAGAAACGTTTGATCGTTCATGCTCATGTTTTGCGGTAAACCCAGCATGACCACCGGAAACT
>JANMUC010000070.1:0-5177 GCA_031391225.1 Deinococcales bacterium | reverse complement strand
ATTCCGTAGCAGCTTCTTCTGCTTCCTGCAAAGATGAAACTTTCAGAACTGGTAATTGTTCCGAAGATGGACCCTCGAGCCGTTCTTGAAGTTGAGCACGATCTTCAAGTTGTACCTTGACAAGGTTTTCAAGATGTTCGCTTTCAGAAACGCGCATATTAGCGCGTTTACGGTATGCAATCAGTTCAACATTGAGGCGTGGTGTGGCAAAGAGGTGTGCTGTTTTAACCCCTAGAACTCGAGCCAGTTGCCTCGAGGTAGTTAAAGAGGGGCGACCTTGGTCTCGCTCGTATTTAGAAAGTGCTTGTTTTGTGACGATACCGCCGATATCATTGGCAAGTTCGTCCAACGTTAAGCCTTTGGCAAGCCGCAACATCTTGAGACGATTTTCACTGCTCATGATTGGGTTTCTCCTATTTTTTATTTTCTGTTATTAGCGTAACAGGTTGACAATATACTATAAAAATAGCACATTTGTCAACCGATTTTTCATTGTATCCAGACTTTAACCACCGTTTTCGCGCATCATCAAACGCCAAAAACCTTACCCCACGTTGTTCTCTCAAAGGCTCAAATAACGCTCTTCGCGTTGCGCAGTAATCTCATCAGCGACGCTCGAGCCATTTCGGGTTTTGACGGTGGGATACTTGGGTGAAAATTTCCCTCGAGCGGGCGTGATTTTGAGTTGAGTGTCGCTCACCTCACCTGGTTTAAGGCTTTTGAGTGGCGGCATTTGCGAAAGGTCAATCATCGGTTCTTCAACCACCTCGAGCAAGTCGCTTTTTATTCCAAGCGCTGTCGTGCTCGAGGATATTGATGACTTTCGCCGACCAATTGTTTTGGATTTGAAGTCCTTTGCATTCACGTTGTTATTCTATCAAATCTGTTTGGTTTCACCTACAGCCATGCTCGAGAATCCCAACTTCTCAATCGGAATCTCGAGTACCCCTTTAAGTCCGCCCTCATCGGCTTGAGACAGTTCCAACCGTCCATTGTGGCTTTCCATAACGGCATTCACCAGCGTCAACCCCAAACCCGAACCTGGCAGGTGTTGTACGCCCAGCCCGCGTTGGAAGGGTTGCCGCAACCGCTCGAGTTCGGATGCCGAAATCCCCAGTCCATCGTCGGTGATCTCGAGCCAGGCGTGAAGCTGTGTCGCGCCCGTCCGAATCCAGACGTGACCGCCCTCGCGTCCGTATTTGATGGCATTCTCGAGCAAGTTGCTGATGGCAAGTCGCAAACCTGAAGGGTCGCCGTGAAGTGCGGCTGCCTCGAGTGTGGATTCGATGCTGATGTGATGCGCTTGTGCTTTAGGCTCAAGGAGTTGAATCGCGTCGAATGCCAGTTCGGACAGGTCGAGGGCTTGATGGTTCGCGGCTTGATCAGCTCTCGCCAGGGTCAGCAGTGAGTCCACGGTGGCAGTCATTTGACGGGCAATCTCGTCCGCCTCGAGCAACGCGGCGCGGTAGGTGTCATCGTTGCGGATTCGCTCGAGGGTCAGGCTGGTGCGTCCAATCAATGCCGCCAGCGGCGTGCGGAGTTCGTGCGCCGCGCCCAGGGTGAACGCCCGTTCGCGTTCGATGGTGCGCTCGAGACGCTCGAGCATGGCGTTGACGGTTTGGGTCAGACGTGCCATTTCATCGTTGCCTGGAGTTGTGGGAACGCGTTCTTGGTATCGTCCAGAACTGGCAATTTGCGCGGCGAGGGTGCTGACTTGATCCACGGGGCGCAAGGCACGATCTGCCAGCACATAGCCCGCCGCAAAACCGATCAGCAACAAGACTGGCAGCACCACCAAGACCACCTGCCCCGCTCGAGAAATCGTCTTTTCTAGCTCGAGTTGCGAACGTGCAGCTTGCATAAACATGCGTTCTGGCAAGGCTTTGGTAAAAACTCGGATTTCACCAACCGTTTGAAACCCTGGCTCGAGTTTGACTTGGACTTTGAAATCGCCAAAGCGGTCTAACAATTGTCCGTTTTGATCTAACAGCGTAAGCGAGGTTGCCCCAGATTGATTTGGCTCGAAACGCTGCCCTTCAGTCTCGAGGTGCGGCTTACTTTCTTGCCCCCCAAGTTGACTGATGGCAAGTTGGGCGGCTTCGCGCAGGGCGTCGTCGAAGGATTGATACACGCTTTGCCACAAAGCAACGAACAACACCGCCGTTCCCAGTCCCAAGATCAATGCCGAAATTAGGGCGTAAAACAAAGTCAATTTGAAACGCAGGCTCAAGCTTGCTTCCCAAGCTCGAGCCGTCCGAGGCGATAACCAATGCCGCGCACGGTTTCGATCACATCTGCGCCAAGTTTGCGGCGCAGGGTCGAAACGAAGACATCGACGGCTTTAAAATCCACTTCGCTGCCTTCAGACCAGACGCGTTCAATCAGGCTCGAGCGGCTGTACGCCCGTCCTGGGGTCAATGCCAGACACTCGAGCAGCGTGTACTCGCGTGGCGTCAGGGGGGCGCGTTGCCCATCGCGGGTGACCTCGTGCGCCTCGAGATCGAGCATCAAACCTTGGGGCAGGTTGACCAAGTTGCTCGCCTCGCCTTTTGAACGTCGCACCAAAGCCCGAACTCGAGCACGTAATTCTCTAAAATCAAAAGGTTTGGTCAGGTAATCGTCGCCGCCCGTGTCCAGACCCTCGAGTTTAGAATCCAAGTCGCTGCGGGCGGTCAAAAAAAGGATTGGGGTTTTGTCAGAGCGATCTCGCAAAACTCGAGCCAGTTCAAAACCAGCTTCACGACCTTCAGGCAGCATGACATCCAAAATCAGCAAATCATACGTCTCGAATCGTGCCATGCCATCACCAACACTGGCATTGGGGGAATGGTCAATCAACAAACCATCTTCGGTCAGCCCCTCGAGGATCAAGCGGGTCAACCGTGGATCATCTTCGACGAGCAGTAAACGCATCACGCCCCTGTTCTCTCGAGCGGGCAATTGAGAACTCGAGTTTGACCATCATGCTAGAACACTTGGGTTTGGAAACGGTAAAGATACCAAACCTCAATCTTTCAAAACCAAATCCAAACCTTAAACCTTCAAGCTGCGTGAAGTCAGACTGGTGGTGTTGAAGCTTAAGCCAGCACTGCCACTGATGATCCAAAACCTGGAGGTAAAAACCATGAAACCCATGACCGCTTTCGGCATCGTGATCGGCTTTTTGAGTCTTTCAGCCTTATCTTTTCAAGTTGGCTTTGCAAAACCAGCAGTGGCAATGTCAGCGCAAGACAAACAAACTTATGCACCAGTGATTGACCCAAACAATTTTGTAACAGGTGTTGACAATCCGTATTTTCCGCTCAAGCCTGGCACGACACTGATTTATGAAGGCAAGATCGACGCTGGCTTTGAACACGAAGAGGTTGTTGTTTCCGCCGACACCAAAGTCATCATGGGTGTCACTTGCGTCACGGTAATTGATACAGTCACGATTGATGGAAAACTGAAAGAGGCAACCGTTGATTGGTACGCTCAGGACAAGCAAGGCAATGTCTGGTATTTTGGTGAGGATTCAAAAGATTACGAAAATGGCAAGGTCGTCAGCACCAAAGGCTCTTGGCTGGCTGGAGTCAACGGTGCATACCCTGGTTACATCATGAAAGCCCAACCCAAAGTCGGTGAAACCTACCGCCAAGAGTACTACAAAGGCGAAGCTGAAGACTGGGCAAACGTGGTCAGCCTAAACAGATCAGCAATTGTTCCAACAGGGTCGTACAAGAATGTCTGGATGACCAAAGACTGGGCAGGACTCGACAATCCACCAGCCTTTGAGAACAAGTATTACGCCAAAGGAATTGGGCTTGTCATGATCACAGGCGGTACGGGCAAAGGTTGGAAAGTCTCACTGATCGAAATTCGACGCAAATAACTCTCGAGCAAAATAACCACAAACGCAAGCGCAAAAGCTTGCGTTTTTTTCATGCTCAGGCTTGAGATAATTCTTTCTTCCGCGTTATAACCAACTCGAGACGACCTCTAGACACCTGGATACCCTGCTGTAATGCTCGAGTGCTATCATCCAAAAGTTAAGTGCTCTCGAGTACAACAATTTAACCCAGAAGCTCGAGAATAAGTCAATCGCAAAACGCGATTTTTCACATCCAGGAGGGCATCATGAAGGTAGGCATTAACGGTTTCGGACGCATTGGTCGTCAAGTTTTCCGCATTTTGGCAGAGCACGGCATTGAAGTTGCCGCCGTGAACGACCTCACCGACAACGCCGAACTAGCGCAACTCTTAAAGTACGACACCAACTACGGCAAGTACCCGGGTGTGGTCAGCAGCGACGATCAGAACATCATTGTAGACGGCAAGAAAACCCGTATTTTTGAAGAACGCGACCCCGCCAAAATTCCTTGGGCGGACATGGGCGCAGAAATCGTGATCGAAAGCACTGGGCGTTTCACCAAAGCCGAAGCCGCTCGAGCACACATTACGGGCGGTGGCGCGAAGAAAGTCATTATTTCAGCCCCAGCCAAAGACGAAGACATAACCATTGTCATGGGCGTCAACGAGAACAACTACGATGCCAGCAAGCACCACATCATTTCCAACGCAAGCTGCACCACCAACGGACTTGCCCCAGTTGCCAAAGTATTGTTCGACAAGTTCGGCATTGAAAAAGGCATTCTGACCACCGTTCACGCCTACACCGCCAGCCAAAGCCTGGTGGACGGACCACGCGGCGACCCAAGAGACAATCGTGGCGCTGCCATGAACATCGTGCCGAGCAGCACTGGCGCAGCTCGAGCCGTCGGCTTGGTGATTCCAGAGCTTCAAGGGAAATTCACCGGCATGGCGTTCCGCGTTCCAGTCAGCACGGTTTCGGTGGTTGATTTCACTGCCATTCTGGGTAAAGAAACCACCGTCGCTGAGATCAACGCCGTCATGAAAGAAGCCGCTGAAGGCGCTCTTAAAGGCATCCTCGAGTACACCGAAGAGCCACTGGTCAGCATCGACCTCAAAGGCAACCCGCACTCGAGCATCTTCAGCGCGATGGAAACCTTGGTCTTGGGCGGAAATTTTGTCAAGGTTGTTGCTTGGTACGACAACGAATGGGGTTACAGCAACCGCGTTGTTGACCTTGTGAAGCACATTTCCAAGAGCCTGTAAGACCAGTATCTTTTGAGGATAAAAATGTTCCTTCTACCCTCATCCCCGACCCTTCTCCCAAC
>JANMUC010000055.1:0-10485 GCA_031391225.1 Deinococcales bacterium | reverse complement strand
GCAAAAGCGTGGATTTCCGCAGCACAATCATCATCATGACCACCAACGCGGGCGCGAGTGAAGCAGGCGAAAAACGTGTCGGCTTTACCGAAGGCTTCAACGCTGGCGCAAGCCAAGATGCGATCAAACGCCTGTTCACCCCAGAATTCCGCAACCGCCTCGACTCCATCATTTCCTTTGCGCCACTCTCGAGTGACATCATGGGGCATATTGTCGAAAAATTCTTGAAAGAACTCGAGAATCAACTGCTCGAGCGTCACGTGAAGATGAAAGTCAGCACGCCAGCCAAAGAATGGCTTGCGGTGAAAGGTTACGACAAACGCATGGGCGCAAGACCGCTGGCGAGGGTGATTCAGGAAAGTATTAAAAAACCTGTTTCTGACGCGTTACTGTTTGGGAAACTCAAAGACGGTGGCACGCTCGAGGTGGGCGCGAACGATGAGGGTCTGAGTTTTAAATACTCGAGTTTGAAGAAAAAAGTGGAGCGGAGTCCAGCGCTCGAGCATTTGAATTGAAGTTGCTATTCGATTTTTCTCGAAAATCTTCAAAACTCGAGGAGCAACTTTCTGGAGTTTTAAAAATCTTCTTGTAAATACTTCGGATTTGAATTAGACTAGTCATATGACTAGTCTAAACTTAAACAAGACTCAAACTTGGGCAGTTCAGGATGCTAAAGCAAAATTCAGTGAATTGCTCGAGGCGTGTGTGACAAACGGTCCTCAAATTGTGACAAAACGCGGTGAGGAAACAGCCGTGCTTGTCCCAGTAGCCCAATGGCGAAGATTGCAAGCTGCTGCAAAGCCCACATTAAAACAACTATTGTTAACTGATGTAGCAAGAGCCGATCTCAAAATTCCAGCACGTGGACATGCTCGCAGGCGTAAGTTTGATGGGGAAGATTGATGTATTTGCTCGATACCAACGTCATTTCCGAACTTCGCAAAGCAAAACCACACGGCGCTGTACTGGCTTGGATCACAACCATTGACGACACACAGTTATATCTTTCCAGCGTGACCATCGGAGAAATTCAAGCGGGTGTTGAAATCACTCGAGAACAAAATTCTCAAAAAGCGCAAGAAATAGAAACTTGGCTTGAGTTGATTTCTGACACGTACAACGTTCTTCCAATGGGCGGCACAGAATTTAGAGTTTGGGCGCAACTGATGCACCATAAATCTGAGGTACTTTTTGAAGATGCCATGATCGCAGCTACGGCAGTCGTACACAATTTGACTGTTGTGACCCGAAATGTCACCGATTTTAAACATTTCAAAGTACCGTTACTGAACCCATTCGTTGCCTAAACATTAAAATCTCGAGCATCCCAATAAAAGCTTGAGAAACCTAAAGTCTCGAGATTTGAAAATCGAATTTACCTACTGTTTCCCTGTACTCCAAACATCCACATTTGCTGCTATCGCTAAATCTGTCACCGCCCGCATGACGGCGTTTCTCGAGGATTGCAATGAATTTTTGGCGCTTTCAAAAGTAATTTGGGTGTTTAGGACACTGAGTTTGGACACCAGTCCTTTTGCCAGTCGGGTTTGTTGCCCTGTCAGGTCGTTGCGTGAAACCTCGAGCAAACGCTCACGGCTAGCAATGGCGTTTAGTGCGTTTTGGAAGGCATCCCAAGCGTTTTGCAGCGCGACGCGCTGGCTTTGAATCGCATCCTCGAGTCTCTTTTCACTCAGTTTGACCGCATTTTTGGCTTGGGTAATTTCGGATTGCGGGGTGAATTCATTGTCTTTGACCCGCAAATCAAATAGCGCTCGCTCAAAGCTGGCTTTGGCTTGCAGAACGTTTTTATGCTGCATCAATGATTCAGTTAAGGTCTTTAATTCTGGCTTTGGTGTGACCTCGAGTTTTAAATCTTGCGGCAGTTTTCCAAGGCGACGCGTGACGGCGCTGGCGGCGACCACCACATCATTTTCGGCTTTGTTTTTATCGGTCACGGCACTTTGCGCGGAGTCTTCTGCCCTTGCCAATTCCACGGCGTTGATTGCACCGTTTTGGTATTTAATCTGACTGGATTTCAATGATTGTTGTGCAGCCTCGAGCTTCATGATGACCACGCGGAGTTCGTCTATGGCTTCATCCCAAGCCAGCAATTCTTTGGTTAGGTTTTGGCGCACCTCAAGTTTGGCGGCGATCAGGTTGGCAGTATTGGTGCGAACATCGAGTTGGGCTTCAAAGACTTCCTTTTTGGTGGCGAGCGGGTCGGCGGTGGTGCGCTCGAGTTTGAGTTGGGCATCCTCGAGGTCATTTTCGGCATTTTGCACGCCCACATTGCGAGTGTAGGCGGTGTCTACCAGCTTTTGTGAGACTTGAGCCGAGGCAAAACTGGTTGCGGCGAGAAGGGCGACGAAGGCGAGCGTGATGATTTTCATAGAAACTCCTTGGAAACTCGAGGGCGGGATTTACGGTGTGATAAGGCTGGCAAGACTTTCAAAGGTTTCACTGGTGGCGGTATCCAAACTGTTCTGTGCGGCAAAAACAGTTTCGTTGGCTCGAGCGACTTCGAGATTGGCTCGAGCGATTTCAAGCACGCCAGCCGTACCGAGGCGTTGACGCTCGAGTTGACTGTCGAGATTTTTGCTGGCACTTTTTTGGGTTTCTAAACTGAGTTTGTAATTTTGCAATTCGGTGCGGTATGACTGCAACCTCGCATTGACATCGGCTCGAGCAGCACGGGTTATTGCTTCGAGGGCTTTGCGACTATTCTCGAGTTGTCGCTCGAGAGGTTGCAATTGCGTAATGCCGCTTGGGTTGATTGGGAGCGTGACAGTCACCCCCACACTCCAGTTGGTTGGTGCGTTCGCGGTGCTGGCAAGATTGAGGGTGAAGCTCGAGTTGAGGTTGTTGTTCACAGTCAGGTTGGCATTGCCTGCCGACCCACTCACGCCGCCAGTGACCGAAACCGTGGGCAGAAGTTTTTGTCGGGCTTGCTCGAGCGAGACACCCGCAGCAATCCAGGCGGCTCGAGCCTCAAACACATCTTCACGGTCTTTGAGTTGCTTTTCGATATTGCCTGTATTTGGGGCTGGCAAAATACTCCACTCAAGGCTGGCGCTGGTCACGTCTCTATCCCACTCGAGGCTGGCTTGGGTGCGGGCTGACTCGAGGGAGTTGGTGGCACGTTGCAAATCAAACTGTGCGTTTTGTAAACGATTTGCTGCGGTCTGGCGTTCGGTGATGTTGATGCTGCCCGCGTCAAGGCGCTGTCGGGCTTGTTTATCCTCGAGCGTTGCGACCTCGAGCGCTTGCTGTGCCACGGTCAACGCGCTCTGGGCGCGACGAAGTGCGTGCCATAATTTGAGGCTTTTGGCTTGTGATCGAATCTTGGCAAATTGCAATCCGACAACAGCGCGGTTGTAGGCTATTTCGGCATTCGAGCGGATTTCAGCCCCCTCACCGAACAAGCCCGAATAATTCAAATTCAAACTGCCCGATAAACCATTGCTGGTTGCGATGTTGCTCGAGTTGATGTTGTACGAACCTGAGGCAGAACCACTGATCGGAACTCGAGCGGCATTCAGTTGTTGTTCGCTGCTGCCAACTTTGGCGTTTGCGACTTCGACGGCTGGTGTGGTTTTGGCATACTCGAGCGCCTGACTTCGCGCTGTTGCCGCAACTTGCGCCAGCGCAAAACCGACACTTAAAGCAGCGACGACGATCATGGATTGAAAGTGTTTCATCATTCCTTTCTGTCTCGAGACACTATTCATGGCGCAACGATTCAATGGCATTGAGTTTGGCGGCTCGAGCGGCGGGCAGCACCCCAAAGACCAAACCAATGCTAGCGCTGACCCCCAAGGCAAGTATCACAGTGCTGGGGTTGAGTGCAAACGCGCCAAAGAATGGCACAATCAACGTGGCAGCCCAGAGCAGCAGCACCGCCAAACCAAGCCCGATCAAACCTCCAAAGACGGTCAGCACCACGCTTTCGACCAAAAATTGCCCACGAATCAAAGCGGCAGTCGCACCCAATGCCTTGCGAAGTCCAATCTCCCTGGTTCGTTCGGTCACAGACACCAGCATGATGTTCATGATGCCAATCCCACCAACCAGCAATGACAATCCTGCAATGCTGGCAAGAAGGGCTTGCAAGGTACTGAGGATTGAGTTGAATGTCCCCACATCACTTTCGGTTGTGCGAACCACAAAACGCCCTGGGGTGTACCTCGAGTCCATGTAACGTTGGATTTGTCCTTGAATCGCTTTGGAATCATCCGTTTTTTTTAACTCGAGGCGCAAGCTGCCAAACTCGC
Organism: Deinococcales bacterium; assembly: GCA_031391225.1. Taxonomy (GTDB): domain Bacteria; phylum Deinococcota; class Deinococci; order Deinococcales; family JAAFIG01; genus JANXTZ01. Next base: position 6,214 of record JANMUC010000055.1, on the reverse strand, counting down.
CACGGCGCACAAATGGCGCGGTGTTCCACAAAAATGGAATCGGCGCATAAGCCTCTAAAAAGCTAAACTCGCCGCTGAACAAACCCGTCACGGGTGCAAGCACGCCGATCACGGTAAGGTCGGCGCGGTTGCCATCGCTGTAAAACACCCGCAGGGTTTGCCCGAGCGGATCACGGTTCTTGAACGCCTCGAGTGCGGTGGTATTGCCAAGCACAATCACGGCTGCACTGCTTCTGGCTTCGGCTTCGCTGTAAAACCGTCCTCGAGCAATTTTGGTGGTGGGTTGCAGACGGGGCAAATCACCTGGAACACCTGTTAAGCTCAGCGACTTGCGCTTGCCTTTGATAATCTCGAGTTCGGCACTGACCGAAAGCTGCGCGATGGGTGTAAAACCCAAAGCTTTAAGACGGATCACATCAGATTCGAGCAGATTGACTTGGGTGCTCGAGCCAGCGTCGGTGTTTGGATTGATGGTCACGGCGCGTCCAATCAGGCTGTTGATGTCACGTTGAATGCCTGCGGTTGCCATCTCGCCCAAGCTGACCATTGTGGTCACGGCAAACACGCCAATCACAATGCCGAGTGCCGCCAGCAATGATCGCAAGCGGTTGCCCCAGAGCGACTCGAGCGCCATCGTGATGTTCTCGAGCGTCATGCGCAGCGGGTTGGCGCGGGGCGTGGTTGAACGCGCAGTGTTGACTCGGGCGGCGTTCATCTATTTCCCTCGATGCTGCCGTCTCGCACGCGAATGATCCGTTCGGCTTGAGCGCCCACTTCGGGTTCGTGGGTAATCACAATCACGGTCTTACCCTGCTGGTGTAGTGCCGAAAACAACTCGAGAATTTCGGTGGTGCTGTGCGAATCGAGTGCTCCCGTGGGTTCGTCTGCCAGCAGCAAATCTGGTTCTTGCACCAACGCCCTGGCAATGGCAACGCGTTGTTTTTGACCGCCACTTAATTCTGCGGGGTAATGATCCAGACGATCCGCCAACCCAACTTGCTCGAGGGCGATTTTGGCGCGGTGCAAGCGTTCACTTCGTTCGATGCCACGGTACACGAGTGGCAGCGCGACATTCTCGAGGGCGCGAAGTTTTGCCATCAAAAAAAAGGCTTGGAAAACAAAACCAATTTTTTCGTTGCGAACTCCTGCTTGCTCTGGCTCAGACAAACTCGAGACTTCCAGCCCACTGAGCGAGTACGAACCGCTGCTGGGCGAGTCGAGCAAGCCAATCAGGTTCATGAGCGTGCTTTTGCCGCTACCCGAAGGTCCCATGATCGCCACGTACTCGCCGCGTCCAATGCTGACGTTCGCCTCACGTAGCGCATGAACTTCGACCACTCGAGCTTTCGTTCCACTGCGGTAGACCTTGCTGATGTTGTGCATCTGAACCACTGGCACAATGCCGTTCATGGTTTCACTGCCAAACTGACGCTAGCGCCATCCTTTAATTCTGGTGGCGGCAAGACCACGACTTCTGAATTTCCCTCGAGTCCAGTGATCGCGGCTTGGGTTAAGTTCCGCGCCAAGACTTTGACGGCAACACGTTTGACGGTGGTGGTTTCACCATTTTTTTGCAGCATCCAAACCGCAGTTGTGCCCTTGTCCTCGAGCAGCGCCTCGAGCGGAATACGAGTGGTGTTTTCCAAACGCAGTGTCGTAATGTCTGCCGAAAGGGTCAAGCCAGGCTTTAGAGTCTCGAGGTTTCCCAAAAAGCGCAAGGTGACTGGCAATGTCGCACTGCCGCCCTGTCCTGCAACTTCGGCTTGAGCACCGAGACGCTCGACTTTTGCAATCAGTTTGGTGTTTGGGTCAGCGTCAAGCATGACCGCCACGGGTTGCCCAGTTTTCACCCGCAAGGCTTCGGCTTCGGGCAATTTGACTTTGGCTCGCAGCGTGCCAGCTTCCAGCACTTTGATGCTCGAGGTTGCGTCTGTGCCGATTGAACCGGCTTTGGATGGGTTGAGGCTGGCATCCACGCCGACCAGATAATCCACCCGAATGACTTTGCCAGTTACAGGGGCTTTTAAGATTGCCCGTTCGATGGCTTGCTTTGCCGTGCGCAAATCGTTCAACCGCGCCGCCCGTTGCGAAACCATATCTCGAGCATTGTTTTTGGCTTGGGCGATGGCTGTCTCGAGCTGTCCGTTCAAGTCCACAACGTTGCGTTCGGCTTCCAGCACATCAGATTTTGCCACCGAACCCACCAGCAATAATTGTTGTTGCAAAGTCAATTTACGTTTTGCCTCGAGCAGTTGCCCGCGCAATTTACGTTCGGAATTCTGCGCGTCCACAACTTGCGAAACACGTTTTGACTCGAGTGCGACAAGTGCATCTTGCGCCAGTGCGAGCTTGTTGGTGTCATCTTCAGTCTCGAGGATTGCCAGGGTTTGCCGTGCTTTGACAACTTGACCTTCGCGTACCAAAACTTGCGCCACACGTCCAGCGCGGTTGAAACTTAGGGTATAAACTTGCGCTTCGACGTTTCCTGTCACCCGCAATTCTCGAGTGAACGCCCCGCTCTGAGATTTCGCGGTACTGACCAACACTTTTGGTTCTGGTTGCAAACGAGACAGTGCAAATGCCACCGCTCCCAATGCCACAATTCCTGCAACAAGCCACCACCATTTACGCATTTTAAAACCTCCAAAACTGCCCCCGAGCTTTCAAATCTCGAGTTCAGAACTTCATGCGTTTAATGTCCAACATTCGCATCAAGGCTCAGTCTGGGTTGTGTGAAGAAACACCAAAGTGCAGATGTAAAAAACAAGACTTGAACCACCAAAACCTCAAGATTGATGTCTGAGAGGTATAATAATGATCTTGTGCAAATCTTTGGTATTTGTTGCACCCGCCTAAACACAAAGCCTTTAAACTCGAGCTATGAATCCGCTGATCTTGATTGTCGAAGACGAACCCGAAATCGCTCGGATTCTCGAGGCAGCCATTCGCCGTGAGGGAATGCGTTTTGAAACCGCGCAGACTGGCTCGAGCGCGGTGGATTTGCATTTTCGCTTAAAGCCTGACTTGGTACTGCTTGATGTCCTGCTGCCCGATCTTGACGGTTTAGAAGTCTTAAAACGTGTGCGAGCCACAACCCAAACCCCAGTGATTTTACTAACTGCGCTTGCCGAAGACCTCGATAAACTTGTGGGTTTAAGACTTGGGGCAGACGATTACATCGTCAAACCCTTCAACCCGCTCGAGGTCACTGCCAGAATCAAAGCGGTCTTGCGCCGCATCGCTCAAACCGAACCGCTCGAGGTTTTAAGACTTGGCTGGCTCGAGTTGGACATGGCGGCACTCACGGCTCGAGTTCGCGGTCAACGGCTTGATTTGACCCTGACCGAGTTTCGCTTGTTGCAAACTTTGGCAAAGCAACTCAATCGCACGTTTACCCGCTCAGAGCTTTTAGACCGTGCGATGCCAGAAAGCGATGCTTTGGAACGAACCGTAGATCAGCACTTAAGAAACTTACGCCGTAAACTCGAGGAGTCGGGCTTAAAGGGTAAAAATCAAATCCAACTCGAGGCAATCCGTGGTGTTGGCTATCGTTTGGATTTCGAGGCTGCCTGATGCGGCGCTTGTGGGGTTCGCTCAGTGTGCGTTGGTCACTGATGGCATTGCTGGTGTTATTCATTCCTGTGGTGCTTGGAATCAGTGTTGGTGCGTTGCTGGATTGGCGCTTTGAACAAATCCAAGCAACCTTACCAGCATCGGTTCAAGCCCAATTGAAGCATCTGAGTAGTGAAGCTGACCGCGCGAACCAAGAATTTGTCGAATATGCCACGCGTTACGGTGGTGGAGTTCTGGATTCAAACATTCCTATTCTAATTTTTATTCTGGTCTGTATCGCACTTGGCATTGGTCTGGCATTATTTGTATCGCTGCCCGTCACACGTTTACTTGGACGAACCTCGAGTGCCGCCAAACGATTCGCGCTCGGTGATTACAGCGCTCGGGTCAAACTGGAGAAAAAACCGCGTTTCGGCAGCGACGAAGTGTACTTGCTCGCCTCGGAATTTAACGCAATGGCATCTGCCCTAGAACAAGAGCAACTCGAGCGTCGCGCCTTTATTGCCGCAATAGCCCACGAAGTTCGCACGCCCTTAACGGTTCTAAGGGCAAGGCTCGAGACACTTCAAGATGGCACGCGCCTTGAAGCTGAAGACACCGCGCAAATGCTCTTGCAAACAAATCGTTTGTCGCGCCTGATGACCGATCTGGGCACGCTTTCAATGGCGGACAGCGGACAACTGAATTTAAACCTGATGAACGTCGAACTGGTCAGTTTGTGCGAAGAAATGATTGATGCCTTCAAAGACAAAGCGCTTGAGAGACACATTGTATTAAAACTAGAGACATCACAACCTGAAATTGAAATCAATGCCGATCCAGATCGACTGGCACAAGTCATTGGCAACCTGCTCGAGAATGCGATTCGTCACACGCCCGAAACTGGAACAGTTCAAATCAAACTCGAGCCAACAAGTTTAAGCGTCGCTGACAGTGGGGCAGGCTTTCCCAAAGCATCCCTCGAGCTTGGGAGTGAAGGCATTCAACGCGTTCTGGAGAGATTTTACCGTGCTGATGGTTCACGGAATCGGTCTTTAGGCGGCAGTGGCTTAGGGCTGGCAATTGCCCATGCGATCATGCAATTACACGCAGGACACTTACACGCCAGCAATGGCAGTAGCGGTGGTGTGGTTCGTTTAACTTGGGGTGCTCGAGTGTTGTCATCACCAAACAAAAGCAGTTGAAAGCATTCCAATAAAAAGCTCGAAAAACTTTGCAGTTTCTCGAGCTTTAAAAATCAATGTTTACTTTGCGGCGACTTTAACAATTTTACCTTTTAAAGCCATCTCTGCATTAATTTTATTGGTGATAAACCATTGTTGCGCAATGGCTATTGCAGTAGAAAGTACCCAGTACAGGGTCACACCGGCTGGGAAGGAGAGCACAATGTAAACAAAAACAACTTGCAAAATCAATTGTTGTTTGAACATTTCAGGTGTGTTGCGGGTCGAAATCCACAATTGACCAATATTGACTGCAACGTACAAGATTGGCAGAATGAAAAATGGGTCAGGCAGGCTTAAATCGCGTAACCACAAGAAACCTTGGTTAAACTCGAGGTTTTGAAATACGCGCCACAAAACCACCAATACCGGCATTTGCAACAAAATTGGCAAGCAGCCCGAAAGTGGGTTTGTACCGTGTTCTTTATAGAGTTTCATTAACTCTTCTTGTTGTTTTTGTGGGTTTTCTTTGTATTTAGCTTGAAGTTCTTTGACTTGCGGTTGAATCGCTTGCATTTCGGCGGTGGAACGGAATTGGGTTTGCAAGAGTGGCCACAATGCAAGGCGCAATAACAACGTGAAAGCAATAATCGCCAAACCCCACGAGTGTGTATAAGAGTTTAGAAACTCGAGAATTTTCACGAGTACCAAAGAAATCTGCCCGAAAATATTGGGTTTAAACAGTCCTGGCAGGGCGTAATAACCTTCTTGGTTAAAACGAATCAGTTCATCAAAACCACCATAAACTGCCAGTTTATTCTGAGTGCCGCTCAAACCAACAGCAATGGTGCTGACATCAAAATTTTCTGTACCTTTGTCGGTTTTGCGCGATTGCGTCCGAAGCCCAAGTTTTACAGGCAAGGTGCTTTTTAAGTTTTGGCTTTTAACGACAACCGACTGCCCTTGGCTACCCCAAAGTGAACGGCAGCACTGCATACTGGCGTAAACAGCGTTTTTGACTTCTCCACTGGATGCCGTTTCACCAACCTCGAGCGGCGCACTTGCACCAGATTCGAGGGCTTTCAAAAGCGGTTTACCGTCGCCTAAACCCACAAATTCGATTTGGTAATTGCTTAAACCAGTCACGTTCAACTCGAGATTAAGCGTCAATTCTCGGGCTTTAAGATTATAGATTTTGGTGACGTTCGAGCCACCAGCCGTGTACTGAAACGTTGCCCTCAGTTCTCGGTTATTCGGATCGCCGTTAATCTCGAGTTTGGGCGGCACAACATTGCTGGGCGTTCCGAGTGGTTTACCATCATAGGTCAGCACCACGCTCGATCGAGCATCTTTCATGACCAGTGTTAGCAACCATTCGTGTTTTAAAATGCCAGCCATTGCATCCTGGCGGGTTTGATCCCGTTCCAGAACTTGGCATGTGGAAGTCCAAGCCTCGAGTGTCCTAAAAATTCGGGTTT
>JANMUC010000094.1:0-2277 GCA_031391225.1 Deinococcales bacterium | reverse complement strand
GCCTCGAGCAAAGATAACAAACTGGTGCGAAGTTTGAGTTTATCGGCAATCATCTCGAGCGACAAGCCTTTGGCTTCTCTGGCTTCAATCAAGGTCGAACCGAAATTGTTTTGGTCAATGCTTAAACGCCCTGTGATGCTGCTGGCGGTAGTGCTGATGCCTGTGTTTTTGGTTTCTTCGTTCATCGGGTGCTCCCGTAATTCTCTGGTTGTTTGACTCGGCTCGAGATTTCTCGAGCGCAAACGTGCATTCCAGTGTACCGCGCCTTGGGTGAGGAACACCAATTTTACGACCCGAGAATTAGAGAATGCCCAACTTTTCTGCCGTGCGCACATGAAAAAAGCGAGTTTGGCATTAAGATGTGTTTTGAGCGTTAAAGACGTTAGTTGTGTTGATAGAAAAATAGGTTGAGTCAATCTCAAAAGGGGTGAGCTTTTGAAACAAATTTTTAGAACGTTTGCGACGCTGATCGTTGCCGGTGTTGGTGCTGCCAGCGCCCAAGATGTGCGTTCGCTCGGCATGGGCGGGGTGTTGCTGCCCGGACCTGGCTTGGCGGCGTTTAATCCAGCCTATGCAAGTTATCCTGCCAACCAATGGGGGCGCGGCGGCGGGATTGTTCTGCCGGTGGGGTTGATCAACTTTTTTATTCGCCCTCAGATGAACATTTTAAACTTTGCCACCAACCGCGCACCATACGTCAATGACCCTCAAAACAATCCATTTGACCTGCTACCGATTTTTGATCAAGCCACCAACCTCAACAGCTTTATCCTCAATCCACCGTCCAGCCCAAAAGAATTGGTAGTTGACATCACCGCCCAGAATGGCGTGCGGTTTTTTGATGGGAATGGCAACCAATTGCAATTCTCGAGTAGCGCGGGCGTGGCGATTGCGGGCAGCTCAAACAGCCGTCCATTGGGCGTCAACCCGTTGTTTCGCTTACCAATTGATCTTGGACCTGTCCAAGTTGGGTTTGGTTTGTTCGTGAACGTTGGCACGCCTGGCATTTTCTTAAATCAAGAATTTTTGAATAAACTCGCCAGCAACACGCTCGAGCCGAGCAAAACGTATACTTTTGCCACGGGTTCGTTTCAGGCTTCGGCGGGTGTGGCGCTCGATTTGGCGTTCGCCACCAGCTTTTCACTGCCCACCACGACCTTGTACGTGGGCGCTCGAGGGACAGGTTTTTACGGACTGGGTTATGTTTCAGGGGCGGTTAACGCGAAAATCGGTACCAAACCAGATGGCAGCCCAGACACCAGCACGCTCGGCAAGTATGACGGCGAAGTCTTTATATCGAGTCCCTTTTACCACCCGGGCGACAGCGGTTTTGGCGTTGACCTTGACCTTGGGGTTGCCGCCGATTTCAGTGGCGCTCAACTTGGAGCGCCCCAACTCGAGCGTTTGAACGTTGGGGTAGGAGTCTTGGGCGGTCTGACGCTTAGTTCCTGGACTGGACAAACGTTTAAGGTGACCAACACCGATTCAGACCCATTCGCGGTGGGCAAAGGTGTTTCGACCACGGTTGACAGTGGTCTAACCACCGATCCGCTTTTTACCATCAACGGCGCGGGATTGTTTAACGTTGGGGTTCCAGGTTTGAAGGTTCTGGCTGCTGCGGATTTGCAATTTGGACGCAACGCCTTCTCGATTCACCTTGGCGCTGAGGCGCAATTTGGGGTGCTGGTCGGACGGGCTGGCATCGGTTACAACAATGGTTTGACCTTTGGTCTGGGCGGCGGTGTGGACTTTGGCGGTGGACTTGGACTCGATTTTGCCCTGACCAGCCACACGGCTGTCTTTACCAATGGTTACACTGCCTTTGGAATTGCCCTCGCCTTGAAGTTGGGGTTTTAAGATGAAAAACATTATTTCTCGAGTTGTACTGGGTTTTGTTGCCCTCGCGTTATCTGGTTGCGCCAATTACACCCTGATTACCCTGAAAGTCGATGTTGCTTCGTTGGTTGGCGAGGCAGCCTTAAAGACCACCTTGCAATTTAGCCTCCCAACTCTTTTGGTGAACGAAACCGTTCCCAACAAACCCGAAGGTCAACTGATTGATAATTTTCCGAAATTGGATGTGCTCAACAGTGCCAAACTCGATATCTTGGTGCAAACTGGTGACGGTTCGGGCAATACTGCCAACATTGCGGGCAGTGTCCGGGTTTATGTCGCACCAATTGGTGAAACCAATATTTACCAAGATTCAAAATATTTGATCAGCAATACCACCGCCGCAACCGCAACCTCGAGCATCCAAATCAATTTTGAACTCGC
>JANMUC010000006.1:0-10968 GCA_031391225.1 Deinococcales bacterium | reverse complement strand
GCAGCATTTCACGGCGCTGATCGGACCGAGCGGAGCGGGTAAAAGTACCCTCATGCGGGTTTTAAATGGTTTGGTGCGTCCAAGCAACGGACGGGTCTGGCTCGAGAATACCGAAATCACCAAAGCCAATGATTCCGTTGTGCGCCTCGAGCGTCGCAAGATCGGCATGGTCTTTCAACAGTTCAATCTGGTCAGGCGTTTGACGGCACTCGAGAACGTGTTGATTGGGCGTCTGGGGTTTATGTCCAGCTTGCGCTCGAGTTTTAAAGTCTACTCGAGAACAGACCGCGAACTTGCCATGAGATTGCTTGAGCGGGTCGGTATGGCGGATCAGGCGTGGCAACGGGCGGACACACTCTCGGGTGGTCAGCAGCAACGGGTAGGCATTGCCAGAGCGTTGGCGCAACAACCCAAATTAATTCTTGCCGACGAACCGATTTCGGCGCTCGATCCAAAATCCAGCGAACAAGTCATGAATTTGCTGCGCGAGATTCAACAACAAGATCAAATTGCGGTCTTGGTCAACCTGCATCACCTCGATGCGGTGCGCGATTATGCCCAGCGCGTGGTGGGTTTACGGGCTGGGCAGGTGGTTTTTGACGGTCACGCCAACCAACTTGACAATGAAGCGGCTCGAGCCTTGTATTACGGCGAAAATAACTCGACTGAAACCTCGAGTGAAGTTGTAGCGCTCGAGCGACCATTGGTTGCCATGCCAAGTTCAATACCAGTCACGAGCGCCGCAATCACCAATCAATTCACCATCAATTCTTACACGCACGACCCAGCAGGACTCTCGAACTCGAGAAGCAAAGAGGAGTGGAAATGAAGAAATTAACAGGACTTGGTATTGGCGCTTTGGCTATCGCAGCCCTCGGTTTGGGGCTTCAGAACGTCACCGCGCAAGACCGTGCCGGCTGGCCAAACGAATTGGTTTACGCCACCGTTCCAGTCGAAGCCAGCAAAGACGCCACGCAACGTTACGCACCGCTGGTCGCACACCTCGAGAAAACCTTGGGTTTGAAAATCAAATTCCAAAACGGTGCGGATTACACGGCTGTCATTTTGGCGCAAAAAGCCAAGCAAGTTGATATGGCAGATTACGGTGCGAACTCGTACCTGGACGCAGTCGAGCAAAGTGAAGGCAATGTTGAAGCGCTCGTCATGCCCAACAATATTAAAGGTGGCGCATCGTACAGAAGCATCATTTTGGTCAAAGGCGACAGCGCGTTCAAAACCATGAGCGACATCAAAGGCAAAACCTTTGCTTTTGTTGATCCCGAAAGCACCTCGGGTTATTTGATTCCACTGGTGTATTTCTTAAAAGATTTGAAAGTCAAGCCCGATGATTATTTTGGCAAGGTTATTTTTGCCGGTTCACACGAGAATTCTATCTTGACAATTGCCAACGGCAAAGTTGACGCTGGGGCTGCCAACGATCAAGGTTTGATCACCGCCATCGAAAAAGGTGTCATCAAAGCCAGCGATGTTCGCACGCTCTGGACTTCCAAACCAATTCCAAACGGTCCAACTTCCGTTCGCAAAGACCTCCCCGCCAGTCTTCGCAAAGCCATCAAAGAGGCTTACCTCAACTTCAAAGACCCCAAAGGACTGGACGCCTTCAACATCAAGGGTTATATCGCCGTGGACGACAAAGACTTTGACCCAATTCGTGACGCTCGAGAGATCAAAAAGCAACTCGCCAAAAAGTAAATCTTCTCGAATCTCGAGAATGAAGCCCCTCGAGATTCGGTTTTCGCAAAAAGCTCGAGTTTAACAATCTGAAAACGTTGTGAATCGCTCGAGAGCAAATCTTCTGGTAACACGGCGCTGTTGGGAGTATCGGGTCTGATGCTCCCACGCGCTTTTAAAACAAAAATCAAGAACCATTTTTTAAAGGAATTCATGACCAGCATTCAAACCGTCAACATTGAAGCCCCAGCCAAAGTCAAACGCCAACGTTTACTGAGTACGTTCATGTGGCTGGGTATTACGGCATTGATGGTCTGGGCATTTTTTGGCACAGAAATCAGTTTGGCTAAACTATTAGAAGGTATTGGCGAATCCTGGAAACTACTGTTTGGTACGACTGAAAGACCAAATTCTGGTTTCTTGCCGCCTAATTTCTCGAGGTTTCCAGAATACCTCGAGCAAATTTTGTTGACCATCAAAATGGCAATGTGGGGTACGGCGCTGGCGGTGCTGCCAGGGATTGGGCTTTCGATTCTGGGGGCGAAAAACACCAGTCCGCATCCTGTGGTTTATTTTGTCACGCGCCGTGTGCTCGATTTGCTGCGTGCCGTGCCCGAATTTGTGCTGGCACTGGTGTTTGTGGTCGCGGTTGGCTTGGGACCTTTCCCTGGCATTTTGGCGCTGGCGGTGTATACCACTGGCATTCTCGCCAAGCTTTTTTCTGAGGGTATTGAAACCGTTGACCCTGGGCAGATTGAAGCCGTCCGAGCGGCGGGAGGCAATGCCTTTCAAGCTTTCACCCACGGTGTTTTCCCCCAAGTCTTACCGCATATCGCCTCGATGACCTTGTACCGTTTTGAATCCAACGTTCGTGCCGCCCAGGTGCTTGGCTTGGTGGGTGCTGGCGGCATCGGGTTTTTCTTAAACGAGGCATTGCGCGGTTTTGACTTTCCAGCCGCAGGCGCAATCATTTCGCTGATCGTGATTTCAGTGTTTTTCGTGGATTTTCTCTCGAGCAAGATTCGGGAGCGACTAACATGAACCAAGCTAAAATCCTTTCAATTTTGAACAATTCAAACCCTGAAGTAATTAAAATTTTCACCGATAACTTGCTCGAGCGACCTGAATTTCAAGATTTAACCGTGCTCGAGAATCGCACGGGTTTGACCATGCTACCCGCCGTGGATAGCGCTCAAGGCACAACTTTCCATTTGGGCGAAGTGCTCTTAAGTGTTGCCCGAGTAAAGCTTGGAAAGGCTGAAGGCTATAACGCCGTTCTCGGGCGCGACCTCGAGCAAGCGCTGGCAATCGCAATTCTGGATGCGGCGTTGAGTGAAGGGATTCAAACCAAACGCATTCTCGAGTTTGTGAACACCCAAAAAGAATTGCTCGAGTCCGGCGACAATATTTTGCTGGCTCAGGTCGAAAGCACCCGTGTGCAGATGGAGACGTTTTGATGGTTGAGCCAATCCTGACCGAGCAAGAATCCCGTTCGCAGCAAACCTTTACGGCTTTAATGTGGGCACTCTCAAGACCTGGCGAGATACAACACTTTACGCCGCTCGAGATGGACACGACTGGACTCGAGACAGTAGCTGAAACGGTACTCGACCTCGAGACGAGTTTTTTCACGCCCGATACGGGACTCTGCTCAAAATTGAAGAAGACAGGCGCTCACTGCGAGGCTGCCGAAAAAGCCGCGTATCAGTTTTACCCATCCATCTCGCTCGAGCAACTGTTTTTTCTGGAATCTGCGCCAATTGGCACGTTGCTCAATCCAGACCAGAGTGCGACCCTGGTGATTGCCTGCGAGTTCGCACCTAAGCTCAAACTTGAGTTGTCGGGGGCTGGCATTCAAGACAGAACAACACTCGAGGTGGCTGGTTTACCGCTCGAGCTTTTCAAACTACGCAACCGAATCGTTAGTTTCCCGCTCGGTTGGGACTTGCTGCTGGTGGCTCGAGATCAGGATAACTGCAAGCTTGTCGGCATTCCCCGCAGCACCAAACTCGAGATTCTGGGCGGTGGCTTCTAATGGCGTATGTCGCCGCTCGAGGTGGCGAACAAGCGATTCAGAATAGCGAGGGTTTGTACCGCATTTTGAACGGTGATTTAACGCGCCAGAACATTCGCGCCATTGAACAGCACATGCCGTATTTGGTGGATCGGGTCATGGGCGAGGGTTCGTTGTACGCCCCAGAACTGGCGGCGCTGGCACTGGCGCAAACGGGCGGCGATTTATACGAGGCAGTCTTGCTGCTCCGAGCCTACCGCAGCACACAACCCAGATTGTTTTATGCCCTGCCAATCTCGAGCGAAAAAACGATAGTCGTTCGGCGCATCAGCGCGGCGTTCAAAGACATTCCTGGTGGGCAAATTTTGGGTCCGACGCTCGATTACAGCCACCGCGTTTTAAAACTCGAGGCACTGGAAACCGACAGCATTCAAGAACCAAAACTCGAAACCAAAAATCCTGCACCCTCGAGTTACCCGAAACTGACCGATTGGCAACGCGAGGTTGGCTTGCTGGCTGGCGAACTCGAGCCTGTTGTTCAGACTTCTCGAGAGGTTGCGGCACTGCCTGACATCACCCGCGAGCCACCCGTTTACCCTGCACCTCGAGCGCAACGTTTGCAAGCCTTGGCTCGTGCGGACACAGGCGGAATTTTAACGCTCGGTTATTCCAACATGCGCGGTTACGGCGGGATTCACCCGACTGTTAACGAAGTGCGTCTTGCATATGCCGAGGTGCAACTCGAGCATCCAATTACGGGCGCGGTGTTTTCGGCAGGACGGGTGCGCGTCTCGAGCGCCGAGGTCGTGACCCCATTCTCGAGCGGCAAAACCCCGCCCGAACTGAGTCTGGGATTTGCGGCATGTCTTGGCTGGAACGAAACCAAACTGATCGCCGCATCCATGCTCGATATTGCCATGAGCCTGCCCAACCCGCACCCAGCCCACAGCGAAGAATTCGTGCTGTCTCACACCGAACCCGTCGAGGCTTCGGGCTTTTGTATCCATTACAAATTGCCGCATTACGTGACCTTCTCGAGCGATTTAGACCGTGTTCGCAAAGCCCAGGCGGGCGGTTCACTGCAACCCGAATTGGAAGAGGTGACGGCGTGAAACTCGAGGAACTCGCTTTTGCGCGACAAGATTATGCTTACGCATTTTTAGACGAATTTGCCAAACGCGAACTGCGCCGCAAAATTCTAAAAGCCATTGCGATTCCAGGCTATCAAGTGCCTTATGCCAGCCGCGAAGTGCCGATGGCTCGAGGTTGGGGAACGGGCGGCTTGCAAGTCAGCTTGGCGCTTATTGGGCAAAGCGACACGGTGAAAGTGATTGACCAGGGCGACGACGACAGCGTGAATGCCGCCAATTTGCGGCGTTTTATTGCCCGCATGACTGGTGTCAAGACCACCACCGATACCCTAGCGGCAAGCCTGATTCAATCGCGCCACCGCATTCCCGAAGAGATGCTGAATGAACGCCAAGTGCTGGTGTTGCAAGTTCCGATGCCCGAAATTCTCTCGAGTGTCCAACCCAGTTATGCCCTCGCTCGAGAGATGCACAGTGACGGTGATTACGCGCTGTTGTGGCTTGGTTTGTACGAGGATTTGGTCAAATACCGCGAGGTCAGTTACGGCGCGGATTACCCCGTGTTGGTCAATGGGCGTTATGTGATGGCTCCAAGTCCAATCCCACGTTTTGACACGCCAAAACTCCATCAGGCAGCACATTTAACGCTGCTTTCGGCGGGGCGCGAAAAACGTCTTTACGCCGTGCCACCGTATACCAACGTATACCCACTCGAGTTTGAGGATGTACCATTTCAGATCGAAGATCAGCGTGGCTGGGTGGACGCCAGCACGGGCGCAACCGGCAAGTTCATGTCCGAGATTCCGCAGGATGGTGGAAGCTCGAGTTATCAACTTTCGGACACGGGGTTAAAACAAAAACTCGAGCGACAAATGACGGGTGAACAGGTTGAAATTGGGGCGACTTATTTTGATGACGACACGAATTTTTATATTGCAGGATTCTTGAAAGGTTCGTCATGAACCTGCTCGAGATGACCTTGGATGCGCCGCGCCTGCTCGAGATGCAACCCTTGTTGCGCGTCAAGAATCTTTGTAAAAATTACGGCAGCCTTCGCGCACTCGAGAATGTCAGCCTGCACGTTTACCCTGGCGAGGTGCTTGGCATTGTTGGGGAATCTGGAAGCGGCAAAAGCACGGTGTTGCGCCTTTTAAACCTTGAAGAACCCGAAACCTGTGGCACGTACCAGCTCGAGATTCCCGAATTGACGGGACAGAATTTATTTGACTTGAACCGCTTTCAAAAACGCGAAACCCGCGTGCATCACATCGGAATTGTCTACCAGAATCCGCATTTGGGTTTAAGAATGCACAAATCCTCGAGCGGAAACGTTGCCGAACGGCTAATTCTGGCAGGCGAAAAGCGTTTTGCCGAACTGCGCCGCGCCGCCAGGGAAGCCTTATCCGCCAGCGAATTTCCAATTTCTAGAATGGACGAGCCGCCGATTCATCTTTCGGGCGGGATGCAACAACGCGTACAACTCGCCAAAGCCATCGCCATGAAACCCAAATTGCTGCTGCTCGACGAACCCACCACGGGCTTGGATGTCAGCGTTCAAGCCCTCGTGCTCGATACCCTCAAGCGCCTGCAATTTGAACTCGAGATGACCATGATTCTGGTTTCGCACGACCTGGGCGTGATTCGCACGCTGGCAGATCGCGTCATGGTCATGCGCGGTGGGCGGGTGGTCGAATCTGGATTGACAGATCAGGTGCTCGAAGACCCGCAACATGCTTACACGCAGCAACTTGTTCACGCAAAGTTGTAAGCAAATAGCGATTAGCGATTAGCAATTAGCAACAGCCTTCAATTCCAAATCAAACATGAAAAACCTGAATCTCGAGAATCATCAAAACAAATGCCCTGTAGGGGTGAACCTTCTTGACCATAAAACGCACCTGCGGGCATGGTCGCTCGTGTTCACCCTTCCTACGAGCAGGGCATTTCTCGAGAAATTGAATTTGAAATCTCGAACGAATGTTGATGCACCCACAAAGGCGCAGCAAGCAGCGCCCCTACAACAATCAAAAAATCGTATGCCCCAAAATCTGACGAAATTGTACCCATGACCAAACTTTCAATCACACCCACAATCCATTCTGACGCTCGAGTCCACGCGTCTGAACTTGGCGCTTGGACTGAAATTGGGGCGTTTTGCAGAATCGAAAACTCGAGTTTTGGCGATTACAGTTACATCGGTGAGCATTCGCAAGTGGATTTCGCTAGCGTCGGGAAGTTTTGCTCGATTGCGTCCTTTGTACGTTTGAATCCTGGCAATCATCCGCTCGAGCGTGCCAGTTCGCATCATTTCACGTATCGGGCGGCGATGTTTGAATTGGGACGTGACGATGCAGCTTTTTTTGAGTGGCGGCGTTCGCATTCGGTACATGTTGGTCACGATGTTTGGATTGGTCACAATGCCATAGTCATGGCGGGTGTGAGTATCGGCAATGGTGCGGTGATTGGAGCGGGCGCAGTGGTGACCAAGGATGTTGCGCCGTATTCGATTGTGGCGGGTGTGCCAACAAAAACGATTCGTCAGCGATTCCCTGAAGATGTTGCCGAAAAACTCGAGCTGCTGGCGTGGTGGGATTGGTCGCACGATGTCATCAAAACACGCCTTCCAGATTTCAGAGGCGATGTTGAAACCTTCCTCGAGAAATACGGTGCATTGTGAAAATCGGTTTGATCGCCGATGTTCACGCTAATCTTCAGGCGCTTCAGGCGGTGCTGCACGATCTGCGTTGTGACGGGGTGGATTTTATTTTGTGCGCTGGCGATCTGGTGACTTACGGCGCGAATCCGCAGGAAACGATTGCGCTGCTTCGCGCCCACGGCATTCCAAGTGTGCGTGGAAATTACGATCATGCGGTGGCATTGGGGCACGAAACGGCTTCAAGAACGCTTTCGTCTGAACGCACCGAACCCCTCAAACGCGCCGCCATCTGTTGGACCAACAAACACCTCGAGCCTCGAGACAAATGGTTTTTGAACGGTTTGCCGTGGCGCATGGATTTTGTTTTTGACAGCTTGCACGTGGCGGTGCTTCATGCGGGCATCGAGTATTTGGACGCTTGGTATGACAGTAAAGACCTCGAGAAACTGGCGCTTTTGGTCAGTCGCGTCGATGCCGACGTGCTGGTGCTCGGTCACACCCACGAAGCTTTTAGCTGTCAAATTTCTTCCAGAATCATTGTCAATCCTGGGGCAGTTGGTCGCAGCATAGACGGCGACACTCGAGCCTCTTACGCCGTATTGGACACAGAATCGCTCGAGGTTAACCACCGCCGAATTGAGTACAACATTCATGATGCAATTTTTGCAATTCAGCAAAGTGGGATGCCGCTCGACATTGCGCGAATGGTTGGGCGCGGCGTCAGACGGATTGAAGATTTGGACACCGTTGAAACATCAAGGACTTTTTCTCTAAGGATGCGAACATGATCTTAAAACTCGAGTCGTTCAGCAAAAGTTTTTTTATTCACCATCTCGGGCGTGAAGTGCCAGCCTTCAATGGTATTAACACGACGCTCGAGGCTGGAAAACTGATGTTGGTTTCGGGCGCAAATGGCGTTGGCAAGAGCACCTTGTTGCGCTGCATTCATCGTTCATATCTTCCCAGCGCGGGCAGTGCTTTGTATCAATCGACCCGTGGTTTGGTTGATCTTGCCAGGGCAGCCGATGAGGATATTGCCTGGTTGCGAAAGCGCGAGATTGGTTATGTCGCGCAGTTTTTGCGCCCTCGCCCTCGGGTCAGTGCCTTGGAACTGGTGGCTGAACCCTTGTTGCATTTGGGCATGTCGCGTCCCAGATCGCTCGAGCGTGCCGAGGAGATGCTCGATACCTTTGGACTTAAGCCCGAACTTTGGCAGGCGTACCCCAGCACGTTTTCGGGTGGAGAGCAACAAAAAGTTAACCTCGCCCGCGCCTTGATTTATCCACGGCGTTTGCTGCTGCTCGATGAACCCACTGCATCTTTGGATGTTCAAGCTCGAGCCGCCTTAAAAACCAGACTCGAGCATCTAAAGCAAGATGGTGTTGCCATGATCGGCGTGTTTCATCATCCAGAGGACATGCAGGGTTTGATTGATGCCACGCTCGAAATTCAAGGCACTGAAGTTTTAGACCCAATGCTCGAGGAGCTTGATTATGTGGCTTACTAATTTAAAGCTTGTTCTGCCAGACCGCGTGATCGAACGCGGCGCAATACGGCTCGAGGAGGGTGTGATTGCCGAAATTATTGACGGTAAGCCAACGCGCACAGGCGCAAATACGATTGATGGTAGGGGCTTGACCGCCATTCCAGGCATCGTGGATATTCACGGCGATATGCTGGAGCGTGAACTCGAGCCTCGACCTGGCACGATGTTTCCTGCGAAGCTGGCAGTCTTGGAACTCGATAAACGCCTTGCCGCATCTGGTATCACCACAGCATTTGCCGCCGTTGCACTCTCGGACGGTCCAGGCTTGCGCTCGGAAGCTCGAGCCAAAGAACTGATCGAAACCATTCACGAGCTGCGCCCACTGCTAAACATTGACATGCTGGTTCATGCCAGGTTTGAGGTCAGCACGGCAATATCTGCGCCGTTCCTGAAAAAATTGCTCGAGCGAGATTTGGTGCAGATGGTCTCACTAATGGATCACACGCCAGGACAAGGACAGTTTCGTGACCTCGAGACATACGTCAATTACATGGTCAAATGGCTGGGCACTGACCGTGAGCAAGCCGAGAACACTGTCAAGGCAAGATTGCAAGAATCCCAAAATGCGCCAGTGGCTTGGAATGTTGGACGCGATATTTCACAACTCTGTCTCGAGCGTGGTGTGGCACTGGCAAGTCACGACGATGACACCAGCGCAAAAGTGGGAATGATGAAGGGTTTTGGCGCGACCATCAGCGAATTTCCGGTCACGCTCGAGGCGGCGCAGGCTGCAAGGAGCAAAAACATGTTCGTGGCGATGGGCGCTCCGAACGCACTTCGCGGGGCTTCGCACTCGGGCAACCTCTCGGCACTCGACGGCATTCGGGCGGGTGTGGTTGATGTGCTGGCAGCCGATTATTACCCTGCGGCTTTGTTGCAAAGCGCTTACAAGATTGCTCGAGAAAATATTTTGCCACTCGAGCAAGCCATGTCCCTGATTACGGGCAATGCCGCGCAATCGGCAAATCTTGTAGACCGAGGACGACTCGAGCCTGGGTTACGCGCAGATTTGGTTTTGATTGAAGAAACCGAACACCCTCGAGTTCGCGCCACATTCAGGCAGGGTCAGGCTGTGTACTCGGATGGCGTTGTTGGAATTCCAAGTTTTGCTGAGGTGCTCGTCGGTGCAGACTGAACTTGCATTCCAGACATCAGCTCAGAATCTCGAGTTGTACACCATTCGCCACCTGAGTTTAGATGATCTTGGAATCCTGGCTGAGCTGGAAGCTCGAGCCAGTGATTACAGTTTGTTTATGACAGGGGTTGCACCTCAAGCAGACGATGTTCACGCTTTGTTTGAAACATACCATTACGATCAAGCTTTTGTCTTTGGTGTCTTTCTTGAACATGTACTCGTCGGTGTTTTACAAGTTTTTAACCTCGAGATTCAAACAGATTTTCTGGGCTTACTCTTGATTGATTCTGCACATCGACAGGCTGGTTTGGGAACTCAAGTCTTTGAAAGCTATAAAATCTGGGCAAAAGATCGTGGTGTCAAGCAAATTTTTTTAACCATACCGCTCGAGAATACCGTGTTTCGCTTCTGGTTTCATCTCGGATTTGAACCAACCTCGAGCGACCCGATTGCGGTGAGCTTTGGTTTGAAAACCCAAGTGATGCAAGAAATGCGACTCGAGCTTCTCATTGACCCGAATTCGGGTTAAAAGTAGTTGCAGAATCCTATACTTACAGGCTGCTCGAGCAATGAATGCAGATCGCTTTTACCTGAACTTCGAGTCGAACCACCCTTTGGTTTTATGGGAAATTCAATTGTTCTTTGAAATCAAAAATCTCTCATAAAAGTTTGATGCATGAAGAAAATCGTTTAGCACGCTTAAAAAGACGCTGTAACACTATAGAACCCATTTGGTATCTACAAATTGAACGGTAAGAACATACGAATTCCAATTTTATTGAGGCTGACTCGAGCGCCCACCCTCTCCCGACTCGCTAAGGCTCGCCACCCTCTCCC
>JANMUC010000830.1:0-7635 GCA_031391225.1 Deinococcales bacterium | reverse complement strand
TTGATTTCTCTTCTCAATCCCTCAAGCTTTAGAATGACCTTCACAATATGGTCTGTTCATGCTAAACTCTTGAGGTGTTATTATGTTACTAGCAGAATTAATCTCGGTTGGAACCGAACTCTTAATGGGCGAAATCGTTGACTCCAACGCCGCCTACCTCGCGCAAGAACTCAAAAATCGCGGGGTCTTTATTCAATGGAAAACTATTGTCGGTGACAACCTGGAACGTATTATCGAAGCGATCACTCGAGCCAGCAAACGTTCAGACATTGTGATCTTGGGCGGAGGACTTGGACCAACCGACGACGACCTGACCCGAGAAGGTATTGCCGCCGTTGTCGGTGAAACCCCAGTCATCGACGAGGTTTATCTCGAGAAACTGAAAGCCTTTTTTACGGCTCGGGGACGCAGCTATCCTGAAAGCAACAATAAACAGGCTTGGGTCATTCCATCTGCCGAAACGCTCGAGAATCCGGTTGGCACAGCCCCAGGTTGGTTTGTGAGCGTTCCAAACTCGAGCACCGTGATTGTTGCCATGCCTGGACCACCACGCGAGATGAAGAAGATGTGGTCAGAGCAAGTCCTGCCACGTCTCAACCTGCCCTCGAGCGGCTTTTACCACCGCACCTTTCGGACGTTTGCGATCGGTGAAAGCCATATCGCCGAACGTCTGGCAGCCCTGACCCAAAGCGCCAACCCCAGCGTTGCCACGTATGCCAGGCGGGACGGCGTTCACGTGCGGGTTGCCGCCAGCGCCGCCACGCTCGAGGAAGCCAAGATGTTGGCGCAACCGATTGAGGCAAAAGTTCAAGCCGCACTCGAAGGTCATATTTACGGTTTTGATGACGAAAGTCTGGCTGCAATTGTCGGACAGTTATTGGTAAGGCGCGGTGAAACCATTGCGACGTTCGAGAGTCTGACGGGTGGACTGCTGGCGGATGAACTGACCAACGTTTCTGGCTCGAGCCGTTACGTCCAGGGCGGCGCAATCACCTACTCGAACGAGGCAAAAATCAAGATGGGCGTCAAGCCAGAAACCATTACCGAACACGGCGCGGTCAGCAGTCAAACCGCGCTCGAGATGGCACGCGCAGCCAAAGAAAATTTTGGCACAACTTGGGGCGTCAGCACCACAGGCGTTGCAGGACCAGATTCCAGCGAAGGCAAACCCGTTGGGACGTTGTTTGTTGGTGTTGCAGGACCAAACGGCGCTGAGGCTTACGCACTCCCCACCGCAGGAGATCGCCGCACGATTAAAGAACGAGCCGCCTTGAACGCCCTCGGGCAACTCTGGCGACAGTTAACAGAACAGGTTAAGGCATGATACAAATCGAGATTCAACAAAATATTATTTTGAAACTCGAGCGTCAGACTTGGTCAGGGTTACAAGTTGGGCTGGTGAAATCGTGACGGACAAAAAACCTGAAACCCCAGCAACAAAAACCAAACCTCGCCCAACCACGCCGCAACTGTACAGCCGAGGCAAAAAACCAAAAGTTGAAGTTTCAGAAAAAACCGAAACTCAAGCCGCAAAACCAAAATCGGCAAATGCCATAGCGCGTGACAAGAACAATGCCAAAAAAGGTCAACGCAACCAAAACCGTGTGAAGCCCGAGAATTCTAAAACTCGAGCGCGAGCAGGAGTGCCACAAGAACGCTATTTTTTTGGTGTGTTTGTTCCCAAAGAACTTCATCCAGCCCTCGAGATCATGCAGAAAAAACTGGTGGGCAAATGGTGGAAAGCCACACCGAGCGACCAGTTTCACGTCACGCTGTTATATCTTGGTGGCACAAACAAACAAACCCTCGAGAAAGCAAGTTTGGAAGCGAGCGCAATCAGCAAAACCCAAATTGCGTTTAGCGCAAAATTGCGCGGCACAGGTTTTTTTCCCAACGAAGGCGGACCCCGAGTTTGGTTTATCAAAGCCGAATCTGAAAGTTTCACCGCACTGCACGAAGCCTTGCGTGACAAACTCGAGGTTGTACCAGACGAAAAATTTAAATCACATGTCACACTTGCCCGCAAGAAAGGCGCAAGCCCCAGACCCGCCCCGATTGTGCTTGATCTGGAATGGCAAATCAGCGAATTTGCACTTGTCAAAAGCGTCTTGGCGAAAGAAGGACCCACTTACACGATTCTCGAGCGATTTATTTTAGGAGACAATACATGAACCTCGACTGACACGAACCCCTCGCAATCATCACGCCCGCCAGACACCGCCCTCAAGAACAGGAGAAACACCATGACCCCATCTAGGAAAAAAGACACAGCACAACCACAAGTCGAACAAGTTGAAGACACCGCCGCACGCAAAAAAGCCCTTGACGGCGCAATGAGCCAAATCGAAAAACAATTCGGAAAAGGCTCGATCATGAAACTCTCCGCTGACTCGAGACTTGACGTACAAGTGATCCCAACGGGTTCGCTGTCACTCGACTTGGCGCTCGGCGTGGGTGGCATACCAAAAGGTCGCGTGATCGAAATTTACGGACCAGAATCGGGCGGTAAAACCACACTGACCCTTCACATCATTGCGCAATGCCAAAAACAGGGCGGCACGGCAGCCTTCATTGACGCCGAACACGCGCTTGACCCCGTCTACGCTAAGGCGCTCGGCGTTAACATCGAAGAACTGCTGGTCTCACAACCAGACACGGGCGAACAAGCCCTCGAGATTGCCGAACTGCTGGTGCGTTCAGGCGCGGTGGACATTGTGGTGATTGACTCGGTGGCAGCCCTCGTGCCTCGAGCCGAAATTGAGGGCGACATGGGCGATTCACTGCCTGGATTGCAAGCCCGTCTGATGAGCCAAGCGCTGCGCAAACTGACCGCGATTCTCTCGAGAAGCAACTGCACCATGATCTTCATCAATCAAGTCCGCGAGAAGATTGGCGTGATGTACGGCAACCCAGAAACCACCACTGGTGGTAAGGCATTGAAGTTTTACTCGAGCGTGCGGCTTGACATTCGGCGCATTGGGCAACCGATCAAAGTGGGTAACGATGCTGTCGGCAATACGGTCAAAATTAAAGTGGTCAAGAACAAAGTTGCACCACCGTTCAAAGAGGTCGAAGTCCAAATTTTCTTCGGACGCGGCATCGACCAACTGAACGACGTGGTCAACTTGGCGGTGGGCTTAGACATTATCGAAAAAGCTGGCAGTTGGTTTAGCTACGGCGGCGAACGAATCGGGCAGGGTAAGGAAAAAGTGGTCGAATTGTTGACCAACAACAAGGCGCTCGAGGAAGAAATCAGGCTTAAAGTGCACGAGGCGATTCGGGCAGGCAAAGCCGACAAGATCGTGGCAGTTGCGATTCCAGAAGAAGAATAATTTCAAAGCAACCTTAAGGCTCGAGTTCCGTCATGGTGGCTCGGGCTTTTCAATGCCAGTTGACTCAAGGAGTCTTCAAGTTTGAGATGGCGCGAATTCGTTCACGCACAATCAATCCTCGAGCGGCTTGAAAAGTGCCAGCGATAAGATCCTGGAAATACGGTTGACTTTGCAATGTGCTCAACTCTTCAATCACAAAATCACGAACGACACGATTCCCAGAAGATATTTCGTCAAGCAATTCTGAACGTCCGTCCACGATTAACAACACGTCCTCGAGATCATGACTCATGAATGGATCGTTGGCTCCTCGAGCCTGAAAAGCGGCAAACTTTGTGGCGACAAAAACTGGCGCGGTTACGACGTTGATGCTGATTGTATTGTCGAGTTTAATGGCTTTAAACCGCCGCATGGCATGTGAATACCAAGGGTTGCTAAATCCGAGAATATCAGCGTCTAAAGGCATTACGTCGATCATCAATTCGGCGCGTTTGTAACGACAAATGGGTCCGTCAGAATCGGGTTCAAACCCTTTCAATTGCAGGCGTCTGGTCAAATGTTCGTACTCGATTCTCGAGGAAACTTCGACAATCACATCCACATCTTTGGTAGCTCTGGCTGGTTCGCTGCCCGAATCGCTGAGCAGCAAACCAACAACGCTACCGCCGATAAAAACAAGTTCGTCGCACAGCTCCTCGAGAGCCTGTGCCGTGGCAATCAACCCAAGGCGATTGGGATCAATCATGACCAGTTGTCCTCGAGCCTTTTTTTCAGGTAATCCGCCGCTAACTTGCGCTCTCGGGTTTTACCAATGCGCAACGCATCCACGAGTGCCAGAAGTTCGTAAAATTTCGGGTCTTGCTGCGCAGCGAAAGCAGCCGTTTTAAACAATGGCTCGAGCGTCGTCCCAAACGCATTGCCGTTTGCATCTTCCCAAACTGGGGGGGTGAGATCTGGCATGAATACAGCACTAAGCGGAGGGGCAGAGTGAGCAGTTGGCATTCCTCGCGCCATACCACCACGTTCGGGATAAAAGGCGAATCGTGCGCCATGGGTTACAAACTCGAGAATATTGTTGCGAATTGGTTTGATGCTACGTTTGCTGGGTTGCTCGAGGAGTTTAGCTTCAATGGAGCGTTTGACTGCCAGATGAACGTTGCTGGCAGTCATTCCGATTGTTTGAGCGATTTCTTCAAATGTGGGATATTGTTCGTGAACGAGCAAGTATTTGAGCGTTACAGCAATGTCTTGAGACCTCAGCATATCTTTATTCTACATTCTATATTCTAGAATATAGAATGATAGATTAAGGTTTAATGAAATTTAGAATTCGTCTTTGTAACCATTCGAGAATATCTTCTTTTTGATTCTCGAGTTCGCCGTCAATCACGGCTTGAGCGGCAAGTTTTTTCAGGCGTCCAAGTTCTGCGCCTGGTTTCAAGTTAAAGGCTTGCATCAAATCAGTTCCCGAAAGCGCCAGTTCACGTTCGTCAAAAGTCACCACACTGAGATCAAAACTTTCGCAACGCTCGAGGATGCTTTCAACCCAAACGCGAGCAACAAAGTTTTCTTCTGGTTTGTGGGCAATCATGTCGGCTTCACGCACCTCGAGGGCGATGCGCCAATCTTCGCCCAGTGTATTCATCCAACGGCGCAACGTTTTGATACTCGATTTTTTAGGTGGTCGCATGTGTTCGCGCACGAGTTTGACCACAGAATTCAAAATCTCATTTGAGCAGCGTAGGCGCTCTAAAATGTCACGGGTCATGTCAGCGCCAACATCTTCATGGCGGTAGTAATGCGCCACGCCATCTTCGCCGAACGATTGCGTTCTGGGTTTCCCAATGTCGTGAAATAACAATGCAACCCGAGCGTGCAAACTCGCCCCGACAGACACGGCGTAACGCACCGCTTCAAACATGTGATTCTCGAGCGTTAAATGATGATACGGGTTTTGTTGGTCGTAAGAGATGCAAGGCTTGTATTCGGGAATAATCCGCTCGAGCAAACCAGTGTCACACAAAAACTCGAGCGCACGAAGAACGCCAATTGCGGATTTTGCAGCCAACAAGCCGAACAACTCGGTTTGAATTCGTTCGGGCGCAACGCTGAGGATTAAATCTGCGCTGGCTCGAGCATCAACTATCAATTCTGGGCTGGGTGTGAAATCGAGTTTTGCCAGAAACCGAGCCGCCCGAAGCATCCGAAGCGGGTCTTCAGAAAAACGATCCGAACCATCGCCCACAGTTCGCAAGACTCGAACTTCGAGATCAATCTGACCGTTAAAGGGGTCAATCAATACTCCATCACTAACCCGTAACGCCATCGCATTGACCGTAAAATCCCTTCGTGCCAGATCATCCTCGAGTTTCAAACTTGCATCGTGTGAAACCTCGAAGTCACGGTGATGAATGCCCGTGCTGCGTTCGGTACGGGGCAAGGCAACGTCTACGGTTTCGTGTTTAAGAGTCACCTTCAAAACACCAAAACTTGCGCCCACAAGATCAACCCGCGCAAATTTCTCGAGTGCAGCTTGCAACACTGGCAACTCGAGGTTCGTCACCAGAAAATCCTGGTCTTTGTTCGCCAGTCCCAAGAATGAATCGCGCACCGCACCACCAACTTGGTACAGCTCTCCCCCATTGCTGGTCACGGCTTCCAGAATTTTTTGTTCAATGATTGTCATCTAAACCTCGTACAGCGCAAGCAAAAAGCTTTCAGAATAACTCGGGTCAAGTTCATTTGGCAGCACACTCGAGGCTTCAGCAGCACGGGCTTGCTCGAGTTTCTGGTCGAGGGCTTCAACCAAGACCCCATACTCGAGCACGCCCATTTTCGCGTCCAACATCAGTTTGGCAAAATCGCCAGTGTGCGGATAAACAATTCTCCCAAAGCTGTGCAACAAACGAATTTCCTCGAGCACCCGCAAGCTGTGACTGAACGCCTTAAAATCCACGCCAGCCTCGAGCGCCAATTTTGCGCGTTTGCCGTAGCGAGCTTCGACCTCGTGAAGTGGCGCGAGCGCCCAAGCGGTGGTTGCCGTGAAATCAAACATCTTCTCGAGCAATACCAGTTGCTTGATGCCTTTAGAACCCACTTGAACTCGAGCCATGCTTTCATCGGCAATTTGCATCACAACCACATCGGCAACGTCAGCAATTAAACCTTGCGAGGCTTGGGTCAACACCGAAATCGCAATTTGTACCGCGTGAAGATGCTTGCCCTTGGCGGTATACTTGATTGCCTGATTGTACGCAAAGCCCATCATGCCAGACAGGTTCCTCGAGAGTAACTTGCTTGGATCGAGGGCTTGCAGTCGCTCGAGAAAACCAAAGTCCGTTCCTTCGAGAATTGCGTTTGGGTTTGTGTATGAAAATAATAGTGAAACCGCGTTGATGTCGCCCTTGGTCAGCAACTTCAACCAAAATTGCACACTCCAAACCGTGACATCCACATCCTCGCTCGAGTTTTTCGAGTTTGAATTGTTGGTGTTTCTGGAGAACTGCTGAGGCGCGTTCTGCAAGTACAAACTTTGGCGCGAGGGCAAGAACAAGCCTTTGACATCCAAATCGCTTTTGGGGGTGTTGCTGCCAAAAAGATGCGAGCCAGATTTGGCAAGGTAAACCAATTTGTGAGGGAAAACGTCAATCATTAAGAACACCTTCTCGAGCAGCAGTTTACAAGACAAGGTCAGTTTGAGGTTGCGCCAAACGGCGTATTACAATCCCAGCATTCCAAGTCCTGCAACCGCTCCAGCCCGAATTGAAATGTCGGCAAAGCTCGAGAGTGGCGTCTCGAGCGGATTGACTTCAATCAAATACGCGCCACGGTTTTTTGCCAGTCGTCCGAGGCTGGCGGCGGGTTCGACCATGCCACTCGTGCCGATCACCAGAGCAACTTCGCAGGTTTGAAATGCCAGTTGCGCCCGCTCGAGTTCGCGGCGCGGCAGTTGTTCACCAAACCAAACCACGTTTGGTCGTGCTCGAGAATTGCAAGTTGGGCAGTGTGGCGGGATTTTAAAACCTTGCTCGAGTGCAAACCTGAGATTGCAAGATTCGCAGCGTGCTTGCATGATGTTGCCGTGCAATTCGACCATGCGCTCCGACCCTGCCCTGGCGTGCAAACCATCCACATTTTGCGTGACCAACAAAAATTCTGGTGTTCGACGCTCGAGTGTCGCCAGTTTTTCATGGGCAGGATTTGGGCTGGCACTGGCGCAGAGTTCATAGCGCCACGCGTACCAATCCCAGACCAGTTTCGCGTCTCGAGCATACGCGGCTGGGCTTGCCAGGTCTTCGGGATT
>JANMUC010000085.1:0-1803 GCA_031391225.1 Deinococcales bacterium | reverse complement strand
AGGCAATTGGCGGTTAGCAATTAGCAAGTCTCTCTAGCCACACACGTCAGCGCTGGATTCCCTTCTCCCAAGTGGGAGAAGGGTTAGGGATGAGGGAAGCGCAATCGCAAATTTTAGAAATTAGATACCTTGAAATCTTTTCTTTCAATCTCGAGAATCTGCCGCTACTGAGGGCGCAGCAAGCAGCGCCCCTACGAATCCCAAATCAAAAAAATCAATATTCTCGAGCCTCAAAACCTAAATCTCTTGCCTCTCGCTATATGCCATCTGCTCGAACGGAGTTCTTCAATGTCCAACAGCCCTCAAATTCTTCTTGCCACCGGCGGCACGGCTGGGCATATTTTCCCTGCTGTGGCGCTGGCTCGGGCGCTCGAGCCTCATGGTTTCGAGAGCGCGATCATTGGCGGTTTGGGCGGCATGGAACAGGGCATCGCAACTCGAGAGAACCTGGGTTTTTACGGCGTCAGAACGGGCAAGATTGACCGTTCTCGTCCTGACCCTCGAGCCTTGATGCGGGCGGTGGCTGGGTTTTGGGATGCGGCGTCAATTGTTGGGAAATTACATCCGAAGGTCGTGGTGGGCTTTGGTGGTTTTGCGTCTTTTCCTGGTGTGGCTGGCGCGTGGTTGCACGGCGTGCCAATTGTGTTGCATGAAGGCAACGCGCGTCCTGGTTTGGTGACAAAAGTTTTTGCAAAGCGAGCCAAAATGATTGGGCTGGTGGACGAGGCGGCAAAACTCGAGCTTGTGGGTGCGAGAACAAAACTGGTCGGAATGCCCGTGCGTGAGCAACGCATGACCAGACCCGAAGCGCTGGCGAAACTGGCTTTAGAACCGAACAAACCAACGATTTTGATCATGGGCGGTTCGCAAGGTTCGGTCAGACTCAACAAGCTCTTGCCACCGATTCTCGAGCGGGTGCTGGCGGGTAAAAACGTGCAGGTCTTGCATCAAACTGGGCGAGGGCGACTCGAGGAAGTCAAAACCTCTTCTTGGTATCACACCATCGAATTTGTGGACGCGATTGCGGCGTTTAGCGCTGCCGATTTTGCGATCACCCGGGCGGGGTTTAGCACCATCGCCGATGCCGCGTTTCATGGTGTGCCGTTGCTGCTCGTGCCGCTGCCGAGCGCTTCCGAAGACCATCAAACCAAGAATGCTCAGGGCGTCGAAGCTCGAGGGGCAGGTTTTTTAATTCCCGAAGTTGAACTCGAACGCGAATCATTAAGCCCGACGGATTCCCAAGGCTTGCTCGAAAGGGGTATTCTGGCGTGTTTGGATGCTTCCAAACTCGAGGAATTGCGCCGAGATGCGCTTAAAGCCTCGAGTGCGGGCGCGGCGGAACGACTGGCTGCGCTGGTGTTGGAAGTGATTCAACGGGAGAGAACATGAAAAAGCATTATCACCTGATGGGCATTGGTGGGATTGGCGTCAGTGGTCTGGCGCATATTCTGCTTGAGGACGGTCAGGTTGTTTCGGGTTGCGATCACAAAAAAAATGCGCTCAGTAGCAAGCTCGAGGCTCGAGGCGTGCAAATTTTCGAGGATCACAGCGCGGATCACATCACGCACGAAGTGAATGTTCTTGTCACCAGCACTGCCGTTGACGCCAGCGAACCCGAAGTGATTGCCGCCAGAGGGAAAGGTTTACGCGTCATTCGGCGCATTGAACTCTTGGGCGAATTGATGGCAGCCAAAGACAGCATCGGCGTGGTTGGCACGCACGGCAAGACCAGCACCTCGAGCATGATCGCATCTGTTTTTGAACAGTGCGGACTTGACCCGACCTGCGTGGTTGGCGGCGAGG
>JANMUC010000785.1:0-10296 GCA_031391225.1 Deinococcales bacterium | reverse complement strand
TCATGCCCGGTTTCAGCAGCGATTTTACGGTCATCTCTGCACCGAGTTTTAAAGCCAATCCTGCACGGCACGGCAGTCGGACAGAAACCCAAATTGTGATTTCATTCGAGCACAGGGTTATTTTGATTGTCGGTACAAGTTACGCCGGAGAAATCAAGAAAAGCATTTTTACGGTCTTAAATCACTTGCTGCCCGCCCAAAATGTCATGCCGATGCACTGCTCGACAAACATTGGCGCAAGTGGCGATGTGGCATTGTTTTTCGGTATGAGCGGCACGGGCAAAACCACCCTCTCTGCCGACCCAACCAGAGGTTTGATTGGCGATGACGAACACGGTTGGAGCGACGCTGGCGTGTTCAACTTCGAGGGCGGCTGTTACGCCAAAGTGATCGGTTTAAACCAAACTGCCGAACCCGAAATTTTTCAAACCACACGCACGCCAGGCACGGTGCTCGAGAATGTGGTTTTCGACCTCGAGACTCGGGTTTTGGATTTAAACGATGCCAGTTTGACCGAAAACACCCGCAGCGCTTACCCGTTAAACCAAATTTCCAACGCGGTTATCCCAAGCCTTGGTGGACATCCCAAAAATATTATTTTTCTGGCTGCCGATGCGTTCGGGGTTCTGCCGCCGATCTCGAGTTTAACGCCAGAGCAAGCCCTGTATTACTTCTTAAATGGGTACACCGCCAAAATCGCTGGCACCGAAAAAGGCATTAATGAGCCGCAAGCCAGTTTTGAAACGGCTTTTGGCGCACCGTTTTTGACGCTCAGTCCGCAAATCTATGCCAATTTGTTGCGCAAAAAAATTGCCCAACACGGCACCAAAGTTTGGTTGGTCAACACGGGTTGGACGGGCGGCGCTTATGGTAAGGGAACGCGAATTCCACTCGTTTACACACGCGCGATGGTGCGTGCCGCGCTCGAGGGGAAACTCGAGGGCGTGGCAACGATCAGACACCCGATTTTTGGATTGCACATGCCGATCAAGGTCGAAGGTGTGCCATGTTCGGTGCTCAATCCGAGAGATTCTTGGGCAGACAAAAACGATTACGATACTCGAGCTTTAAAACTCTCACAAATGTTTAGCCAGAATTTTGCTCAATTTGAAATTGGTATTTCAGGTTAAGAAATACCTGCTCAAAGTTCTGAATCGGCGCAATTTTACATCTTGACGCTCGAAAGCATTGACCTTACGAGTGTCAAACTCAACTAAACAACAATTGTCAGAGTTCTGTGACAATTGAAATGGCATACTGCTCGTAAGTTCTTAATACCCTTGCAGTTTGAAACGAGAATACAACGATGACCGATAAACACAACCTCGGTGGCTCTGTTCGAATCATGGTGCGCCCTGCCTTGCTGTTGGGTGTTGCCATCATGACATCGTGCAGTCAAAATACTTCACAAGACCTAAACCTAACACAGGCTCTACCTGGACAACCGCAAGCTTCAATTCGGTATCAAATTGCCGAAAACATCACCACAGCACGAGCAACTGGACGAAGTGCTTGGGCAACCGGACGAAGTGCTTGGGCAACCGGCGATCCTGCAACGCTGGTGGATAACCGTGCGATATGGACACAAATACATTTGCAACAAGCCCAGACCCTTGCCCCGCACTGGGGTGCAGGCATCAAGGTGGCTGTCATTGACACGGGCATTGATCTGAATCACCCAGCTTTTGTTCGACATCTGGCTCCAAGCACCGATTGGAAAGACTTCGTGGATAACGACACCACCCCACAAGAAATCGCTGGTGGCGAGGCTTATGGACACGGGACAAGCGTTGCCAGCATTGTGTTGCAAGTGGCTCCAAAGGCGCTAATCATGCCAATTCGGGTTCTTGACTCGAGCGGTATTGGTGATACCAGCAAGATTGCCAGTGCGATTGACTGGGCAGCCCAGCACGGCGCAAAAGTGATTAACCTTTCGCTCGGAACGGATGCCGCAAATTTTGATTGTGCAGTCCAAAAATCAGTTGCTCTGGCAATTCAAAACTACGGTACATTGATGGTTTTTGCTGCGGGAAACACTGGGGATACCAATATCAATTACCCCGCCATCACCGTAAAATCCAACCCGAACGGCAATCCTGCCGTCAAAGCTTGCATTCCTGCGCCTTACAATTTAACACCTCCAATGAATGAGGGTGTCAACGTCGCCAGTGTTTCTGTGGGCAGCGTCAACAGCCTTGATCAAAAATCGGATTTCTCAAGCTACGGTGATAAACTCGAGATGGTTTCTCCAGGTGAAAATATTTTTGGTCCTTATCCCGAGAATTCGGCGGCGGCGTGGAGCGGAACCAGCATGGCAACACCACTTGTTTCTGGTGCTCTAGCGCTTGCTTTGGGTGAAAAACTGCGCTCTGGCGTCAAAGTGACAGACTTACCAAATATATTGATCGGTAAAACCGACAAGGTTGATTCATTAAACCCAAGCCTTGGTGGGCAAATTGGTAAAGGGCGTTTGAACATCGTAAACTTTCTGAAATCTGTATTTTAAATCTAATCCTTTATTTAGAACTGGTTCTGAAAACGCTTGGCGTTTTCAGAACCAGTTTGTCAATTCAGAACATCCTTAGAATGCCATTCTAAGTATGATTAAAGCCACAACATCCAGATAAGAACTGTTAAAGCATTTTATGACCGAACCATCAACTCCACTCGAGACATCCCTGAACGCCATCGTGCGTCTTGAGGGTCATGCCAAATTGAGTGCTTTAACGCAACTGGCACAAGCGTTTCTCGAGGTTGGTTTGGAGCGGAACCCCAGTCTGGCACTCGAAATCGCTTTAGAAGCCAGAGATTTAGCGATTAAGTTGAATAATAAGGCTGCCTTGGCACAAAGCCAAGCTATACTGGGCACTTGTTTTGTCGAAAATGTAAATTATGATTCTGCGCTTGAAGCCTTCAGATCGGCATTTGAACACTATGAGCGACTTGAAGATCAGCGTGGCAGTACCAAAATGCTACTTGAACAAGGTCGAGTCTACAGAACACTTGACCAGCCTCAGAATGCACGTGAGCAATTCGCAGCCTCTTTAGAACTCAGTCGCCTTGCCGCTGCCAAAGACCTCGAAGCTGATAACTTGAACGATTTGGCATCCATTTATGACTTGGAGGGCAATAACGTTCAAGCGATCGATTTTATCAACCGCGCACTCGAGATTCATATCAGTTTAAAAGACGTGCGCGGACAAGTGAAATGTCTGATTAACCTTTCACTATCACAACTAAAAATGACCAACTATGACAAGGCTCTTGGATACGAATTGCAAGCTTACAAACTCTTCCAAGAGTATCAGATTAAAGACCCCGACCTTGAAGCGCGTTGCTTGATTGGCTTGGGCAATGTTTACGAAGAAATTGGGAATAACAAAACTGCCCTCGACTTTTTTAGTGAAGCTGCCCAATTGGCGCAAAAGCATCAACTTAAAAACACCCAAGTGTTGGCAACGGTCAATGCTGGCGAGGTACAAAACAATTTAAAACATTACGATGCTGCGATTGAGGCTTTTAACCAGGCACTCCGTATCGCCCGTGAGATCAGAATGCCTTCCGGTGCACTTTACGCTTACCAGGGTTTAGGCAAATCCTTTAACGGTTTGGGCAAATACCTCGAGTCGCTCGAGGCATATTTGCAATCGTTGGCGCTCGCTAAAAACATTGTTGACCGCGAAAGTGAAATCATTGCGCTGCTCGGTTTGGGCATCAATCAGCGTAGCCTGGGACGCTTTGAGGTCGCCACCAATTATTTTCAAGAAGCCCAGATTTTGGCACGCACGACCGATCAGAAAAAGTATGTTCAAGACAGCATTCAAGAGCTGGCACAAACTTTTGAAATGGCTGGTGAATCGAGCAAAGCCTTGGCATTTTACAAGGAATACCACCGTTTGGAAAAAGAGATTTTTAATGCCGAAGCCGAAAAGAAATCTCGAGATTTGGCAGTCCAATTTGACCTCGAGCGCAGCCAAACCCAAGCCGAGTTGTACCGTGTTCGCAGCGAGGCTTACAAGCAAAACGCCTTGGCGGCAGATCAAGCCAACCGTGCCAAATCCGAATTTTTATCCAGAATGAGTCATGAACTTCGCACGCCATAGAATGCCATAATGGGGTTTGCTCAACTGTTGGGCATCTCGAGCTTAAACACTAACGATCGTGAAAGTGTCGAGCAAATCAGCAAAGCTGGCAGGCATTTGCTTGGGCTAATCAATGAAGTGCTTGATATTGCCCGCATCGAATCAGGACGGATCGACTTGTCTCTGGAAGCCATCAACCCGATGGACATTATCACCGAGAGCCTGGATTTGATCCGTCCGCTGGCGGTTCAATCTGAAATTCAACTTTTAATGAACGAAGACCTGAGCGACCAGCGATTGCGAATCACTGCCGACCGTCAACGACTCAAACAAATCTTGATTAATTTGCTGTCGAACGCTGTGAAGTACAACAAAAAAGCCGGGTCGGTCAGGGTTTGGCTCGAGTTAACAAGCGCAGAACGATTGCGGATCAACATCACCGACACTGGTCTTGGCATTTCCAGCAGCAAACTCGAGCAATTGTTTACTCCTTTTGAACGCCTTGGCGCGGAACAGAGCCGAATTGAGGGCAGCGGTATCGGTCTGGCATTGTCCAAACGCTTAAGCGAAGCGATGGGAGGTCAAATTGGCGTCAGCAGCCGACCAAATGAGGGCAGTACTTTTTACATTGAACTGCCAATCGCAGCGGAGATTTTATCAACAGTCGATACTCAAAGATCGAGCGAATTGGAACTTGATTCGCAACCTGTCAAACCGATTACGGTGGTTTATATTGAAGACAATCCTGCCAATATTCGGTTGGTGCAATTGATTCTGGCAAATCGCCCACATGCGACCTTATTGACTGCTACGGACGGTTTAAGCGGACTCGAGTTGGTTCGTGCACAACAACCCGATGTGGTGCTGCTCGACTTGCACTTGCCCGATATTGAAGGGCATGATGTTTTAAAACGTTTGCAAGCCGATGTGAAAACCAAGAGCGTTCCAGTAGTGATTTTAAGTGCCGATGCCAACCCAGAACAAACCGCCAAGTTGCTCAAAGCTGGGGCACGGCAGTATTTGACCAAACCTTTTGATGTGCGTACATTCTTAAAGATGCTCGATGAAGTGCAGGGCAATTGAGCGTGTTCAAG
Source organism: Deinococcales bacterium (assembly GCA_031391225.1). GTDB lineage: Bacteria > Deinococcota > Deinococci > Deinococcales > JAAFIG01 > JANXTZ01. The sequence goes on along the minus strand of JANMUC010000785.1, from coordinate 5,120 downwards.
TCATGAAACTGTAAGAAGTATTTCGTTAAAGTAAGTTCAAATTCGGTCAGTGAAGGTCTGTGACAATGAAACTCGAATCAAAGAAAGCTAAAATTTTAATTGTCGATGATCAAGAAGCCAATATTTTGCTTCTCAGACGTTTATTGCAAGAATTGGGTGGTTACGATCAAATCGCCAGCACCACCAACCCTCGAGAAACCTTTAACCTACTGACTGACTTTGAACCTGACATTATTTTGCTTGACCTTGCCATGCCCGAACTCGACGGTTTTGGCGTGATGGAACAACTCGGCATGATTCTGCCCAAAGACAGTTTTTTACCGATCATTGTCTTGACCGCCGACATTTCTGCCCTGACCAAACAACGCGCCCTGCAAGCTGGCGCCAGGGATTTCCTGACCAAACCGTTTGACAGCACCGAAGCCCTGTTGCGCATCCGTAATTTGCTCGAGACACGTTCGTTGCACTTGAAACTCGAGGCGCGGGTTCTCGAGCGCACCCATGCCCTTCAAGAAGCCCATACTGAGCTTTTCAACCGCGCTAAAGAGGTCGAAGCCGCCCAAATCGAAGTGCTTGAGCGCCTTGGAGCCTGCGCTGAATTTCGGGACGATGCCACAGGGCAACACACGCAGCGGGTTGGACACTTGGCAACCCAAGTCGCGCGGGTGTTGGGTTTAAACGACAGCCAAATCGAATTGATTTCCAAAGCAGCTCCCTTACACGACGTTGGGAAAATTGGGATTCCAGACGCGATCTTGCTGAAACCGAGGCGTTTAGACCCAATCGAACGCAGTCAAGTTGAACGCCACACAACCATTGGCGCTCATATCTTAAGACACGGACATTCAGAATTGATTCGCATGGCAGAAGAAATTGCCTTAACCCACCACGAACGGTTTGATGGCACAGGTTACCCCAAGGGTTTGACAGGCGAAGAGATCCCAATTTCTGGACGGATTGTGGCGATTGTGGACGTTTACGATGCCCTGACCCACGAACGCCCGTACAAACACGCCTGGAGTCACGAAGAAGCCATGATTGAAATCAAAAATCAATCTGGAAAAAGTTTTGATCCAGCAGTGGTCGAGGCTTTTGTGGAGTTGATCGAGCAAAATTTGATCTTGCCTAATCAAATACAACTCGAGTACGAACCCGAAAGTCCTTAGGCTCGTCACAAGTCGGGATTGAAGCTCGAGTATCCCAACCAACCGTTCGAAACCCTGAGGGCGCGTTAGATTAAGGGATGGCGAATATCAAAACCGTTTTTGTAGCCGCGTTAAACCCCTCCGGTGCGAACAGTTCGAGTTTTATTGCCCAAAACCCGCGCGGCGACAGGCTTACGATTACCGCGCATAAAGTCTTACCAGTTGATACCGATCCGCCAAGTGCTGGTCTTGGTCCGATGGAGGCATTGCTGGCAGCGTTGGGCAGTTGTACGGCGGTGGACGTACAAGACATCATGGCAAAACGTCGGACGCCCTTAACGCGCTACCGGATCGAGATTGAAGGCACTCGAGCGGAGGGTACACCAGGGCGGTACACCAGCATTCTGGTGCAGCACATTGGTAGCGGTGAAGGTGTAACTGCGGAACAACTCGAGAAAGCTGCGCACCTATCGCACGAAAAGTATTGTTCGGTTGCCTCGAGTTTGCGCGAAGATATTGTCTGGAATATTGAAGCCCGAGTCGAGTGAATGGGACTTGATGGCGTTGAAATAATTGTGAGGGTCGAGAATGCTTTTCAGATCAGCATTCCAGATGCTGTGGCTGCCCGCATCCTGACCCCTCGAGATTTGATTGATTACGTCTCGAGCGCTGTCGTGGTTGAAGGCTTTGAGCACTGCGAAACGCAACGAATCTTTTATGCCATTCGCAAATATTCCTCGGCTCGAGGTTCAATTCAGTTGAACACCAAACTGGTTGAATTGTTCAGACTCCATCCTTGGACTGTCATTCGAGCACAACTTGGAATCAACAATCTCGAGAATCTACCAGGCAGTGTTTTTGCGCCCAGAGTGCGAACGGTGCGCGAACTGGTGTACTGGATTGCCGAAGAAAATCAAGCCAGCAACAAACCCACCATTTGGACTCGAGAATCAATTGCATTGACGATACGGCGTATGATCGCCGATGTTATTGGGCTTCGCGGATTTTCTCAAAATGCTCAATTTGTGCGGGACTTGGGCATCCATTAAAACTCGAGATTTGAACTTTGCACAATCTTCGATTTTGTTTGGAACGTTCTTGTTTCGTCCCTCGTACTGTGAATCAGTCATCACTTTACAGTGACACAGGAGAGCATCATGTCAAGAATTCGTTTTGTCGCCAACGCACTCGTTCCTTTCGCCTTCCTAGCATTGATCGGCGTGACCCAAGCCCAAAGCTTGAACACGCTCGAAATAGACCGTTTTGTCTCAGAATCCATGAAACGCCACGGTGTGCCTGGTGTTGGCTTGGCAGTCGTGATGGATGGCAAAGTCGTGTACACCAAAGGCTACGGTGTACGTGATATCAAAACCAGTGCCGCCGTAAACGCCGATACGCTGTTTGCGATAGGTTCGGTCAGCAAATCGTTTACATCGCTCGGCGCAATGCAGCTTGTGGACACAGGCAAACTCAGTTTGAGCACCAAAGTGAACGCAGTCTTACCAAACCTCAAATTTTCTGATGCTCAAAAAGGGGCGCAGTTAAACCTCGAGAATATCCTTTCGCACAGCAGCGGCATGGATCGTGCCGACACCTTGTGGTATTTCGATAAAACCATCAAAACCCGTGAAGACATGTTAAACACGGTGGCGAACATTCCGTTTAACGAACCGATTGGCACGACCTGGCAGTATTGCAATCAAAATTTTGTGATCGCGGGCGCGATGCTCGAGAAAATCACGGGCAAAAGTTGGGAAGATTACACCAAGCAAAATATTTTCGCACCACTTGGCATGAAACGCAGCGTCTTTGAAAACGAAGATGCAGTAAAAGATGGCAATTACGCGCAGGGGTTTCAACTGGGTTTAAATGGCGTTGATCCAGTCCCTGCTTTTGACCGTATGGTGATCGCGGGTCCTGCCGGTTCGATCATCTCGAGCGCCTCCGAAATGGCTCAATACGCCGCGCTTCAGCTCTCAAACGGTGTTTGGAACGGCAAGCAACTGGTTTCCAAAAACTCGCTCGAGACCATGCACAAAAACCATGTCAAGATTTCAGACTCATTCTTGAGCATTCCTGGAATAGCTTTTCCAAGTTATGGCTTGGGTTGGTTTAACGCTGAATACCGTGGGGTCAACATTGTTGAGCACGGTGGCAACATTGATGGTTTTTCTGCCAAGGTTGAGCTTGTACCGTCTAAGGGTTTGGGCGTGGTGCTTTTAACCAACCTGAATGCTGCAAATGCTTTCTTGGATGAAGTCAGTTATGGCATCACCGAGCGTACCTTGAGCATGAACCCGCTCAGTGAATTCAAACCCAATGCTTTAACTGCGCAACTCGAGGCAGCAAAAACTTTTAAACCCGATTTAACAGTTTTAAAGTTACTCGAGGGAAGATATGTGCTCATCACAGGCGACAATGCCCTATTGACCTTGCAAGACAGTCAATTCTTCCTGACGCAAGGTGGTCAAACCTTCCCAATGATTGCCACTAGCAAAACAGGGTTTATTTTGAACGTCCTGGGTTCATTGATTTCACTCGAGTTTCAAATTGACCCAAGTGGTTTGGTTTGGATCTTGCAAGATGGGAATGTGGTGGGCGTTCGTGTGCCTGCAAACTTGAGCACCGCGCCTGCCAGCAGCGAATTTAAGAACACGGCAAATCAATACAGTTTCACCCTGCCAACAAATTTAAGCTTGGCGCAACAAACCCCTAATTTTAGCGTGTTTCAATCGGCAACCCCTGCCGCCACCGTGATTGTTGCCACCACCAAAGCGCAATCTGATCTCGAGCAGAGTGTCAAAACGGTGGTGGGTCAGTTTGACCCAAGTTTTAAGCAAAAACCCAACAACATTCGTGAATTGCCAGCCATCAACGGTGTGGTTTGGACGCAGTATTTGTACCAATTGCCCAACGATCAAATTTTGGTGGCACTCGCAGCCCGTAAAGGCGACACGGCTTTTGTGATGATCGCACAACTGAAAACCGCTGATGTCGGCGCGTTCACGCCAACCATCAATCAGTTGCTCTCGAGTTTCAAGATTTTGATTTAAAACCTCGAGTTCAGGCGGCACCAAGGTCAGAACTCAATTCCAAAATTATTTTTCGTCCACTCGAGTTTTGGGTGGACGTTTTTTATGGTTTTGCCAAATCCATCGTCCAGAGCGGGCTATTTGGCTTAGCGGCAGGATACAGTGCCGCCACGCCAATTTCGCTAAAATTGGCATTCATGATGTTGGCGCAGTGTCCCGCACTTTTCAACCAGGCGTCCATGACAATTGGGGTCGTGGACTGCCCCCAAGCGATGTTCTCGCCCCAGGTGCTGAACGTGTACCCTTGGGTTTTCATTCTGTCCCCAGGACTCGAGCCGTTCGAACCCGTGTGATCAAAAAAATTGTGATCGAGCATGTCTTGATTGTGCGTTCGAGCGGCAGCCTCGAGTTTGGCGTTCCAAGTCAGGGCGGGCGCGATAGGGTAATTTTTGCTGCCACAAGTTCGCGCTCCTGCTCGAGCGGCATTGACTTGATTGAGGATGTCTTGGTTGAAAGCGTTTAAGGTCGTGGTTGGCGGTGTGGTCGTGCCAGGTTTGGTGATGATGGGGCTGCTCGTGCCGCAAGCGCTGAGGCTTAAGAGCAAAATCATTGCAACCTGAAATCTCGAGTCTCTCAACATGCCCCTGAGTTTACGAGAGCGTATGAGTTTTCGGGGTTCAAAAACGTGTTGAGAATGATGGGTTGATAATCCTTCATTGCCAGTCGCTAATTCACACCCCTCGAGACTCTTTCATCAACAGGCTCCTAAGGCAGGCAAAAGGATTTACAACACGTTTTTATTATTCAATGGTTCGGAATGTTTTTTCGGCTTCACAAGCGTTACGCAAATATCAGATTGTCTTGACGGGTACGAAAATTTCAATTGATTGGATTTTATCGTACAGCACGTCGCCTGAATTTTTCACATGTCACAGAAAGCCCT
>JANMUC010000778.1:0-7399 GCA_031391225.1 Deinococcales bacterium | reverse complement strand
GCAAAATATTTGCCAGGAAAAATTCGGCGTACGTGCCAATAAATTGCTGCAAGAAAATAAACACCAGCATTGGACCAGAAAGAGGCAGCACGACCTTGGTAAACGCCGTCCAACGGGTGCAACCGTCCACCAGGGCGGCTTCCTCGAGGCTCGGTGGCAGGCTTTCGACGTAACCCTTGTAAATCCAGGTGCCGTAAGCGATGGACCCACCCGAGTACGCCAGAATCAGACCAGCGAAACTGCCCAGCAAGCCCAGGCGGTACATCAGGTCGTAAATTGCCACGGCTGCCAAAAACACGGGGAACATTTGGACAAAAATAAAGAACAGCAACATCTGAAAACGCCCCGGGAAACGAAGCCGCGCCATCGCATAACCGACGGTCGTGGTCAACATCACGGTTAAAACCCCAGTGATGGTTGAGATAATAAAGGTGTTACGCAACCACAACAAAAACTTTGCCTCGAGGCTGCCGTCACCGGTAAATTGCGAAGGTCCGAGCGTGCCGAAAAACACCACCAAGCCAAGCGCAATTGCCCAATACGCTCGAGTTCGATTTTGGTTGATGCTGGCGTTGGTTTTGCCAGCGTTGGACTGCACCATAAACCACAGCGCGGCAATGCCAACAATGCCTAACACAAAGACCACCATCCCCAGAATTTGCCAGGGGGCAATCACAACGCCTTTAAACAATGCCTCGTAATTGCTGAAATCTTTGCCCTCGAGACTCGGTAAGACTTTGGCTTGAACAATCAATGGTCCAGTGTCGCCAAGGCTGGCGTCGGTCAGGGTGTTGCGTGGGTCAAACGAGGCGCTGACCACAAAAATAATCGGGTACAAGGCAACCAGAATAAAAATCCAGAAGAACAAATGCGTCAACTGATCGCTCATGATCGCCCAGTAACTGATTTTACGACCCTGACGCGTGCGTTCGCCCCAGAGTTTGCCGATATACGACGTTATAAAAATCAATATTACTGCACCCAGTAAACCCAGCAAGACATTGCGCCCACCGTTTTCTGGATACATGACCGCAAACGAACGCGGCAGCACCCTCGAGGCTAAATCCTGAACGGTGATGACGGTAAAAACCAATAATGCCAAACCCAAGCCCCAACCCACAATGGATTGCCATGAAAAGCTCGAGCTTGATGCTTTGTTTGAGCCTGAAGTCATTTTCGAGCCTCCTTAAAGACACCCGCGACACTGAAGTTGACCATGCTGATACCGATGGTTAAAAATGCGACCAGCACCGCAATGGCGCTTGCCATGCCACGGTCAATGCCGTTTAAAAAAGCGGTGTTGTAACCCCAAGAAAGCAGGATGTCGGTGCTGTGTGCGGTTGGAAGTTGTCCCGCTTCGATGGGTTTACCACCTGTCAACAGGTAAATAATGCCGAAATTATTAAAGTTAAACGCAAACGTACCTAAAATAATGGGGGTAAACGCGGCGGTTAACATGGGTAGCGTAATAAAACGAGTTTGATTCCAGCGGTTTGCACCATCAATTTCGGCGGCTTCATAGAGTTCGTCTGGAATGGCTGACAGTGCGCCGACAGTGGCGGTCATCATGTACGGAAAGCCAAGCCACAAATTGACCAGCAAAATAGCGGCTTTTGCCCAAAGACCGTCGATTAACCAGGGTGCAGGATTTAAACCAATAAAACCAAATAAACGGTTTAAAGCACCAAAGTTAGCATCAAGCAATTTGGTCCACATTTGAATGCTAATGACCCCAGGGATAGCCCAAGGCAAGAACAGGAGTGATCGGTAAACGTTACGAAATTTAAGCCGACGATTGTTGATCAAAATACCCAATAAAACGCCGAAAACCACGTTGATCAAAGTGGTAAAAACCGCGAATTGGACAGTCCAAACAAAGACTGGGATCAATTGTTGGCTGGCTTGCGAAAAGATTCTCGAGAAATTACTAAAACCGATCACTTTAATGTCGTTGACTCGGCTGAGGCGCGTGGCTTCTAAACCTGCTGGCAACGCGGAAGCCAGGGTGATGGTGTTGCCACTGACACTGGTAATGCTGGTTAAAACTTTCTTGATGGTGCTGCCGCGTTCATCAAGGAATGCCACGCTTCGACCAGCACAATCTGGTGTTTCACAGCGTAATTCTGTGGCGGCAACCGCACCACCCAGCACACTCAGGGTGGTGCGGTTAACAATTTTGACTTCAATTTGGGCGCTCGAGTCGGGTTCGCCACTGTTGATGGCGCTGTAATTGGTAAAAGCAAAGTAAAAAGTCAGGACGATTGGGTAAATTGTAAATGCCAGCAAACAAACGATGGCTGGCAGCAGGTAGTACCAATTGGATAGCCAGGGCATGACCTTAACTGCCACGTACAATATCGGCATCATGGCAAAGACGGTAAATGCCAGTAACCAGTAACGTTTGGGTTCATCCCAGCGTTGGGCATCTGCGATAGCGTTTAAACCATTGGCGAGCAACAAGCCCAGCGCCAGCGCCAGAAAACAAATCCCAAGCACCAAAGCGATTGCCAAGGCTGCCCCTGCTGCACCTTCGGGTGGTGTGGTTGAACCCAAGCCGAAAAACCCACCATCGGCTACTTTCTTTCGTGATCGTGTTCGTACCGTAGTTGCCATACGTTCACCCCTTTAATTTTAGATTTCTTGATTTCTCGAGTTTATTCAGGTCTGGCTTTTAAATGTGTGTTGCAATACCATAAAATTTAGAGAAACAAACGCGCCCCACCCCAATGATGGGACGGGGCGCGTACTCGATTCACTCGAGATTTACTTCTTGTTGATTGCGCCCAAAATGGCGGCAACAGCTTTTTTGTGAAGATCAGCGTAATCAGGGTTTGCAGTCTTGATCGAGAGGTTCAAAGCATCGCCCCAAGGACCCCAAACGCTACCCATTTCAGCAATGTTTGGCATGGCGATACCGGCAGCCGAGGCAGCGCCGAAGCCTTTAACCGTTGCGTCAGCTTTCAGTTGAACCAGGGCGCTCTTGGAGATTGGTAAGCGTCCACCTTCTTGGTTCAGGCTGATTTGGCTTTCTTTGGAGATCAAGTACTGCGCGAATGCGGCAGCAACTTCTTTGTTCTTGGAGTACGCGTTCATGACCAAACCGCGAACACCAATGAACGGTGACCAAGCCTTTGTTGCGCCGGTTGGTTTAGGCAACAAACCAATGCCGTAATCAATTTTTGCATCCTTGACGGCGCTCATGTCCCAAGGTCCGGTCAACCACATGGCAACTTTGCCTTTGGTGAACAAGTCTTTCTCGAGATCAGGGTTTTCGGTGCCTTCTGGGATCAACTTGTACTTGAAACGCAAGTCATTGATGGTCTGGGCGGCTTTAACAGCGCCCTCGTTGGCAAGACCGACATCTTGTGGGTTCAAGCTGCCGTCTTTATTCTTACCAAAGACATACGCGCCGAACGAACGGTAAATGCCGTTCATGTGGTACTGAATGCCGATTGGAGCCAGGAAACCAAATTCTTGCTTTTCTGGATTGGTCAGCTTTTGTGCGGCTGCGATAAAGGTATCCCACTTGGTAGGCATGCTTTTAATCAGCTTCTTGTTGTAAATAACGGCGACCGCTTCGCTCCACATTGGCAAACCAAACAATTTGCCTTTGTAGTTGAAGGCATCAATGGCGCTGGCTTGAGTGTCAGCTTTGGTTTTGGCATCCAAGTACTTGGTCATAGGCTCGAGCACGCCCGCCGTCACGAATTCGCCAATTTGATCGTGAGGGACGGTGGCAATCAAATCTGGACCTTCGCCCTTTGGCGCGGCTTGAATAAATTTGTCACGGGTTTCGCCCAAGATCACGCTTGTTAACTCGAGCTTCGCGCCCTTGGCGGCTGGGGTTGCCTCGAAGGCTTTGGCGGCAGCGTTGAACCATGCCAATTCGCCACCTTTAAAGTCCGTCCAGATTGTAACTTTGCCTGTGCTTTGGGTGCTGGCGATACCCAGACCCAATGCGACCGTAAGTGCTGCGACAACTGCTGTATTCCTCATTTTCATAACCTTCTCCTCCTCGAGAAGCGGACAGTTTAAGTGATTTGGTAACGCTTCCATGCCGTAACAGACATGACAAACGAACCGAGCACTTAAACTTTGGCTTTTTGCCTGAAGCGCATGTTAACACAGGCTTTGCAAAAATAGAAATACCCCAGCACACTTTCAACAAAGACTAAACAAAAAATAAATCGCTCGAGAAAGTTGCCCCTCGAGCGAAATCGAATGCCTTCAAAATGACTTAAGCAACGATCTTAAACCTCTTTTTTGACCGCATGACCACCAAATTGATTGCGCAGCGCCGCCACCACTTTAGCGCTAAACGAAACATCATCCCTCGAGTGAAAACGCTCAAGCAACGACAAGGTAATAATTGGCGCTGGCACGTTGTATTCCATGGCAGTTTGAATCGTCCAACGACCCTCGCCAGAATCTTCGACGTAATCTTTGATGCTCTCGAGGTGGGGTTCGCTGGCAAAAGCGCGTTCGGCAAGTTCCATCAACCAACTGCGCACCACCGAACCGTGATTCCAAAGGCTGGTCAGCGCGTGCAAATCGACCTTAAATGGGCTGGATTCAACAATGTCCAAACCCTCACCGATGGCTTGCATCATGCCGTACTCGATGCCGTTATGCACCATTTTGGTGAAATGCCCCGCCCCCTGCGCTCCCGCGTGCAAATAGCCGCCTTCTTGCGCCAGTGCCAGAAAAATTGGTTCGCAAGCTTTGCAAGCCTCGACTGAGCCGCCGACCATCAGGCAGTAACCATTCTCGAGTCCCCAAATGCCGCCCGACGTGCCGCAATCGATGTAATGAATCCCGAGCAGCCCCAATTGCGTGCCGGTCATCATGGAATCTTTGTAGAAACTATTTCCACCATCAATAATAATGTCACCTTTTTGCAAATGCTTTGCTGCCTCGAGTACCGTATCCATCGTTGGTTTGCCGCTCGGAACCATGATCCAAACAATTGCAGGTTGACCATCGGCTCGAGATTTACCGAGGGCATCCTCGAGTGAACTGGCAGCAATTGCACCCTCGAGCGCGTAGGCTTGCACGGTTTCTGGATTGCGATCAAACGCCACCACGCCATGACCCGCCTTCATCAAACGACGCGTCATGTTGCCACCCATACGACCTAAACCGATCATGCTTAGTTTCATGAATGCAGCATAACCCAAGTCAATGGAGTTGGGATGGAGGGCTTAGAGAGCAGAGAGCAGAGGGCAGAGGGCAAAATAAAAAGCTCGAGAGATTGCGCCCTCGAGCTTCAAAATATTTTGAAATTACTTGCGGTTAACGAATGCCCAAACGCTGGGCAGCAAAACGGCAGCAATGGCGGCTTTGATCGCATCGCCAATTAAAAACGGCGTCAGACCGTATTCGATACCTTTTCCTGGAAAGAATTTCTCGAGCCATAACACGCCAGGAATGTAAATCAGGATTGTCGCAACCAGCATGGCGACAACGATCAAGAAAATGTTTTTCGCCCAACCCTTATCTGCAAACCAACCCAACGCCAATGCCGCGAACAAAAAGCCTAGCAAATATCCCGACGTTGGACCGAAAGCGCTCGGCGTCCAGAAGTTTTTGAACCCTGCGAACACTGGTAAGCCCAGTACACCCTCGAGCAAGTATGCCGCAACTGCCAGCGAACCCAGTCGAAAACCAAACGCGAGCGGAATTAAAAGTACACCCAAGGTTTGCAAGGTCATTGGCACGGGCGCACCAATGCTGACTTGCCCCAGTGCCGCAATAAACAAACTTCCAGCCAGAATCAGCGCGATATCTCGAGTCAGGCTTTGTTCTGGAAAGAGGGCGGGAATCAGGCTTTGCGGTTTCAATACAGATGTGGTCAAGGTGTTTCCTTTCATTTCTCGAGGGTAAATTACCCGTTGGAGACAAACTTAAGACTGACTTCGCCAGCGTTGACGGTTTTGATGCCGCCAGCGGTTTTAACGATCAATGCACCATCCTCTGAAATGTCCTGCGCCACCCCAGTAAAACTCGAGCTGTTCGGTTCGAGCACACTGACTTCACGCCCCAGCGTTGCATTCGATTCGCGCCAAGCGGAAATCACAACGCTCGAGCCGTGTTCAGACCAGCGCTCATACAGTTTTTGCAACTCGAGCATGATGGTTGAAAGAAGTTTTTTGCGGTTAACTGGCGATACAAATTCCTCAAGCGCCGCCGCAGGAATATCCGTTGGAAAATCTTGAACCCGCAGGTTTAACCCCATGCCCAACACCACAAACCGCGCCATGCCATCCTCGAGTTCAGCCTCGAGTAAAATACCTGCAAGTTTGCGTCCGTCGGCTGCCAGTAAATCGTTCGACCATTTTAAAAGCGCTTCAAAACCAGTCTCGAGCTTGATGGCGCGTTGCAATGCCACGCCCGCCAGAAGAGGCAGCACGCTCAATTCCGCCACGGGTCGCGTGGGTCGCAAGAGCACCGTGAAGTACAAACCCGCACCAGCAGGGGAGTGCCAGACTTTGGCGCGACGCCCACGACCTGCGGTTTGAATCTCAGACAGCACCGTGCTGAACTCTGGCGCTCCAGACCGTGCTAAAACTCGAGCATCATCTTGGGTTGAAGCGGTAGTGGCTTTGTACTCGAGCGAGAACGGCAAACCTTGCGGCGTTGGCGCGTCAACCGCCAGCCGATAACCTTTTGTGCCGCGTTCAATTGGATAACCCTCGACTTCCAAACTCGAGATCAGTTTCCAGATGGCGACTCTAGAAATACCCAATTGTGCCGCCAGATTTTCACCAGAAACGAACACGCCACTGGTGGTTTGCAAGATTTGCAAAACCGTGAACCTCGAGCTTGGCGTTAACTCTGTAACTGGCACAAGGTTAACGGTAACTTGCGCTCGAGTTTGATGTCAAACCAAATGCCTCAAGTTGCAATGCTTCGGAATTAGATGTATAAATTATTCATGAACCTCAAAGGCAGTTTACCTGCATTGATTCTCCAAACCCTCAGCTTCGGCTCGAGTCACGGTTACGAAATTGCATTACGCATCAAACGCCAAAGCGAAGGCGTACTCGACTTTAAAGAAGGCACACTTTACCCCGCCCTGCACACCCTCGAGCGCGATGGACTGGTCAGCAGTCACGAAGAAATCGAAAACGGACGCACCAGGCGGTATTACAAACTGACCGAAAAAGGTACGAAAACGCTAACCAAAGAACGCGCCGAATGGACACGGTACGCCAACGCCATTGGTGGAATTTTGAAAGGCGCGTCATGAACAATATTTGTAATTGATTCGCCGTTGTGTTCTTACTCGAGATACACCTGAGTCAGAAACTCAAGTCCCGAACGACCATTCAACTTCGCAGTCTCAATTAAACTCTTGTACACACAATACGCTCGAGCACCATCGTTCGTTTTACTGCAC
>JANMUC010000771.1:0-11073 GCA_031391225.1 Deinococcales bacterium | reverse complement strand
CTCGGGGTCGAAATCGGTTTTGAACGGCTTGCCGAAGTTCAGGAGGAAATTCTCTGGCTGTGCGAGGCGGCGCACGTTCCAGTTATCTGGGCGACGCAGGTGCTCGAGTCGCTCGCCAATCAGGGTCTGCCGACCCGTGCCGAGGTGACAGATGCCGCGATGTCGGCTCGAGCCGAGTGCGTGATGCTGAACAAAGGTCCGTACATCATCGAGGCGGTTTCATTCTTGGATAACGTCTTAAGGCGCATGAAGTCGCATCAGAACAAAAAAACCTCGATGATGCGTCGTTTAAAGGTGACAAGTTGAATCAAAGCAAGGTCACGCTTTGGAAAAGGTTGTAGGTGCAATTTGAGCTTGGGTTGCTCGAGTTGCTGACACCCCGCAATTGACTTTTGTCAGTGTTTTTTGTTGGTGCTGACCGCTTTGAATTCGAGTCTCGCGTTGCAGGGGTGATTGTGAACCTTGTGATTTTGGCACTTTTATTGTGGTCGCGTCGCTCGAATCTGTGATGTTACAGTAGTTTTCGCCAAACCGTGAGTTCTGTCTCATTGCAAAACTGATAGTCTTAATCTCGAGCGTTTGTATTTTGAATGTCTCTCGAGGATTCATGACTGAAATTAAAACCGAAGTTACTCCGCCCGTCAGACGCTCGAGCGCCCGCAACATCCTGACCGTGATGAGCGGCACGCTCTCGAGTCGGGTGCTGGGCTTGTTGCGCCAGACCTTGTTCAATCGTTTTTTTGACACGCAGATTACCGAAGCCTTTAACATTGCCTACCGCGTCCCCAATTTGTTCCGCGAGCTTCTGGCAGAGGGCGCACTTTCCAACAGCATTATTCCGGTGTACAAAAATCTAAAACCATTTGAGCGCAAACAATTTTCCTCGAGTTTCCTGGCGCTCTTGATTGCGGTCAATTTTGTGATCGTTGGTCTGGGCATTCTGCTCGCGCCATTGGTGGTCGAAGCCATCGCGCAGAAGGCATCAACTGAGATCAAAAACACTGCCATCATGCTGGTTCGTATTGTCATGCCGTTCTTGGCGGGCATTTCGTTTAGCGCCTTGGCAATGGGTTTACTGAATGCCGAAGAAAAGTTTTCGGCAACCTCTTTTGCGCCGCTCGCATTTAATGTGATCTCGATTTTGGGATTTGTGTTGTTTCCCAACAACGCCGTGATGCTCGGCTGGGCAACAACCATCGGCGGGTTCGCGCAGTTGTTGGCGCAAATTCCAAGTTTAAGGCGTTTTGGTTTGATGCCTGGTTTAAGCACCGTCTGGCATCCTGGGTTAACCAGAGCATTGCGTTTAATGGGTCCGTTCGCTTTTACCACCAGCGTGCGCCAATTTCTGGCGGTCATTCTAACGAATTTATTGGCAGGATTTCCCAAAGGCACCATCACCGGTTTTGGCAATGCCGAAGTGATTTTTTTGATGTTCCAAGGCTTGTTCGCCGTATCACCCGCCACCGCCGCCTACCCGCGCATGAGTGAATTTGCCGCTCAAAAAGACTGGGTGCAATTTCGAGAAACCCTTGCCAATTACGCCAGACTGGTCTTGTTCTTATCGGCTGGCGTCAGCGCCATGATGTTCGTACTCGGTCCAAGCATCGTCTCGAGCGTACTTGAATTAAGCGGCAGAATCAGTGACGACAAATACCTGCCCACCCTGGCGTTCATGCCGTCATTCGCGCTGGCAATCGCACCGTGGGGACTGGTGCAACTCTTGACTCGAGCCTTTTACGCCCGTGAACGCACCCGAGATGCGGTAGTGATCAGCGTCGTGGCATTCGCCATGAACACATTGTTGTATATTTTGCTTTCCCCGCAAGGTTTTGCCGTCATGAATTACGCCACTGCAATCACCGGTTGGGTGATGGTTGGCGTGTACGTGGCAGTGCTTGTCAAGCAAATAGACTTAAACTGGAAAAAACTGGTCGGTCACAGTCTAAAAGTCGCACTTGCAGCCGTGATTGCAGCATTTATTGCCAGCTTCATCTCGAGCCTAATTCCTCTTTCTCGAGGGGCAATCAACGGTATCTTGCATTTGGTAGTGGCTGGTAGCATAGGTATGGTTGTTTATATTGTGTTGTGCAGTGTTTTGCAGGTACAGGAAGTCGCAGGGTTAAGACGTAGGTTCTTAAAGCGCTGATGCTCGAGATGGTTGGATGCGTTGACTGATCTGGTACACCAAACACAACTTATTGCATATGCCGTCAAAATGAGGCTCGATATTGGAGAACCAAATCTTTATGCAAAATGCTGAGAGGCACGAAGTATTAAAAGCTGTACTACATTACTTCTACCAAAACAACGCAAAATCTGGATCGCACTGTAAATACAGTTTGCAGTATCACTTTGTTTGGATTCCAAAATATCGTCGTAAGGTTTTAGTCGAACCACTTGCAAAACGTTTGAAAGAAATCTTGCGCGAAATTTGTCGTGATTATCAATTTCGGATCATTGCAATGGAAGTAATGCCCGACCATGTTCATATGCTGCTTGAAGCACCACCAAAAATTTCACCAACCAGAATCATCCAAACCCTAAAGAGTATTTCGGCTCGACGGATGCGAACTGAGTTTGCAACAGAAATCAAGAAATATATTTGGAAGGAAGGTACTTTATGGGCGACTGGTTACTATGTTGGCAGCGTCAGTGACAAAGCTACAACGGAAATTGTCCAAGAGTACATCAAAAATCAAAAAGCCGAAAAACAACATCACAATGAACTTGAAGCTAGATATGAACAAAAAAATCTGTTCGATGAACCATAAAACGCTTATGCTACACCTTCCTGAAATCCTGTCAATTTGAATGCCTTGGTTCGATCAAATTCTCGAGTTTGGGGTGCTGCAAATTTGGTTGGTTCTTCTAATCTTGGTGCTCAATCCCTGCGTTCCAGGTAGGCTTCAAGCTTCTCGAGCGCTTCGGGCATGTTAGAGCGCCCAAAACCCATGCGAACGTGTTGTGGTTGATCGTAGACGCCACCAGGCAGCAAGAGCACACCTGTTTCGCGTACGATTTCCTCACAGAAATCTGTGACATCACCAGAAATGTTGACCTTGGGAAAACCAATCGGGCTGGCATTCGGTTTCACCCAAGAAAATAAGTCGGTATGCCGTGCTAAAAATGCCTCAAGCATCGGCAGATTATTTTTCACAATCTCGAGGTTACGACCCAGAAGCACTTCGCGTTGGCGCAATGCCAGTGCAGTCAAAAATTCCGACGGGGCGCTCGAGCAGATGGTCGTGTAATATTTAAAATGCAAGCATTTCTCGAGCAGGCTGGGGTTGCGCGACGCCAACCAGCCCAAACGCAAACCTGGCAGTCCATACGATTTGCTCATTGAACCCAGCGAAATGGCGTTCTCATAAACCTCGCAAGCCGCAGGCAGTCGCGTACTTGGGTCATGCTCGAGTTCTCGGTACACCTCGTCACAGAAAATGATTATGCCGCGCTCTTTTGCTAGATTCATGACCGCCGCAAAGACTTCAGGTTTCATGTTGATGCCCGTCGGATTTGAGGGCGTGTTGATGTACAGCATTTTCGTGTTCGGACGAATCAGTGCCTCGAGCGCCGCCAGATCATGCACCCAACCATCCGTAAAATGACGCTGCCACTGACTGACTTCTGCACCCGTCGAACGCGCCAACTCAAGACCGCTTTCGTAACACGGCGTTTCGACAATCACATGATCGCCAGCCGCCAGCAGCGCGTGATACCCCAGAAAAATGCCCTCCTCGGCGCTCGAGATCACCAGTACATCATCGCTCGAGATGCCCTGGTAAATTTCTGAAATTGCGGTCCGCAAATACGGAGCACCCGAGGATTCCGTATAGCCAAGCCAAAGCGCATCAAAGCGCTCTTTGGCATCAGGTTCGAGCGCCAGCAACTCGGCAACCGAACGCGATTGCATGTCAGAACTCGAGAGCATGAACTGAGCGCTGAATTCGTACTTGGCGTAATAATGTTCGATTCGAAACGGTTTGAGGTTCATGCCACTCCCTGTTCGTGGTTTTGCGATTCGAGTTTTGCTTTGCGTCGCTGCTTAAACCAATTTACCCACAAGAATGCCACCGAGACAACCGTTGAAATGGTCACAAGCCATGCAATGCTGGTGTTGTACCTCGAGACTAAAAAATGCACGGCAATCAACTCAAACGGTTCGGCAATCGTGATGAACAGCAAAAGTTCGTAAGACAAACCAGTTTTGACACCACTGTGTTTTTCGGGCTTCATGCTCGAGTTTAAATCTGTGCTGCACAGCTTTTGTCCTGGTTATAAAAGTCCCAAACGAACGGCAATCTCCCGTCCTACAATGAACTGTTCGGCATCACCAACATGCAGCAATACACAGTCACGGTCTGCGTAAAATTCTTTAACCGCCTCCCACGCCGCGTCTTCGGATTCAAAGACATCAGGAAGCTCGAGGTCTTGCACCGTCTCGAGGGCATCCTCACCAAATTCTTCGCTGCGCAGCGCTTCGACCAGAGACGTGAACTGATAGCGGTCTAAAATTTCGTCGCGGTCTAGTTTGCGTCCCGCCAGCGTGGTTTTTTCGACGAGCGATTCGTCAATAAACGCAAAACGCTCGAGTGCGGCGTCAAAAACTTGGTCGGTAACGGGAATGATTGGGATGTTCATGCGTTCATGATACGCGCCTTGGCGTTAAGAATCCAAAATCACAATCACGTCCACCACTCCAGGACCGTGCACGCCAAGCGCCATCGTTTGTTCAATATCAGCGCTTTTGCTGGGTCCTGTGTGCATTCCCCAAGCACTCGGAAGCTCGAGCGAGCCAAGTTTGGCATACAAATCTTCGATGTCGGGCAGGATTTGGCTGGCTTTTAAAAGGATGATGTGATGGAACGGCAAAAGTGTTGCCAAACGCCCGTGACTCGAGGAAAACGCGAGACTGCCCGTGGCAGCCACCGCAAAATCTGCCCCGGTAATCCCAACATCGGCATCTTTGGGCGCAAGCAACTCTAAACCGTTTTGCTCGAGTGCAAAATCTTCGAGAATCTCGTGACTCGAGCTGACGTAAGAGGTTTTACCAACCAACAATGCCTTCAAACTTCCTCGAGCTTCATCTATTGAATTCACCAAATGCACCTTGCCCAGCACCCGTTCATTCTCGAGCTTGAAACGCGTCGCCAACACTCGAGCATCCTGAGGTGCGCTCAAGCTTGGTGGCGCTGGAGGTCGGGTGATCGGGGCTTTCGGGTTACGACCTGTAGCGGATTGAACTCGATCCAGGAAATCGGCGCGATTCATGATGAAACCTCGAGAGATCGGTTCTTAAACACTAGACATACAAGGGCAGCAATTGTGCTCGCCACCCTCATCCCCAACCCTTCTCCCGCAAGCGGGAGAAGGGAGTTTCGGCGCTTTATTGTTTGGTTAAAATCCTTCCAAGTAGCGTTAAATCTGATCAAAAACTGCGTCCAAAATATACTTCTTGGAAAAGAATAAAGACCTCGAGCCAGACGCGTAAGAAGCTTAAACTTCCTTCTCCCATGCTGGGAGAAGGGTCGGGGATGAGGGGAGACAGAGGAATTGTTTCCTCTTGTATTCAACAGAGAAAAAACAATATAAGTACGAGGATTCTCAATCATTGCCAACCTCGAGTTTTGGTGTAGCTTCGGTGTTCAAACCTTCATTCCATAAATCCCGAAACGATTTTTGATTGGGTGCGGGAAAATCTCTGGTGGCTTGCCAACTCGAGAGCGGCGCAATGCCAAAGTTCGGCATGGTTTTACCCCATTTGACAAAGCGTCCCATTTTGCTCGAGAGTTTGTACAGTGCGGGGTTTTTCATCAGGTTTTTGAAGGCTTTAATACCCAAGGTTTCGACGGCTGGCATCAAACCACTGGCAACCGCTCGAGTACGTTGCGTGACAAGCATTTGCGGAAGTGGAATTTTGACAGGGCAGACATCGCCGCACGCGCCGCACAAGCTCGAGGCAAACGGCAAGCTTTTGGCTTCGGGCAGTCCGAGCAAGCCAGGGTCGAGCACGCTGCCAATGGGACCAGAATAAACCCAACCGTAAGCGTGACCGCCGAGTTGTTGGTAGACGGGACAGGTGTTCAGACACGCGCCGCAACGGATGCAGCGCAGGCTGGCTCGCATCTCTATGTCAGCGAGTACACTCGAGCGTCCGTTGTCGAGCACCACCACATGAAATTCTTCGGGTCCGTCAACCTCGAGTTCGGTTTTGGGTCCAGAAATCAGCGACACGAACACGGTGCTGCGTTGTCCTGTGGCAGCCCTTGGTAAAAGTTTTAAAAACACGCCAAGGTCGTGAATGTTGGGAATGACTTTCTCGAGTCCCATGACGGCAATGTGCACCCTCGGGCGAGAAGTGGTCAGGCGGGCGTTGCCTTCGTTTTCGACGATCACAATGCTGCCCGATTCGGCAACGGCAAAATTGACGCCAGAAATACCAACGTCGGCGTTTAAGAAATCTTGGCGGATGATTTCACGGGCTTTACCTGCCAGCACATCGGCGCTCGAGCCGAGTGGCACATCGTAAAGCTTATGAAATAATTCGTCCACTTCGCTTTTGGGTTTGTGAATTGCGGGTCCAATAATATGACTTGGGTGCTCACCCTCGAGTTGCAAAATGTACTCGCCCAAATCCGATTCGATCACTTTCATGCCCGCAGTCTCGAGCGCCTGATTCAGTTCAATTTCTTCTGTGACCATGCTTTTGGATTTGACAATCAATTTGGCATTCGCGGCTTTGGTGATGTCCAAAATAATCTGGTTGGCATCTGCGCCATCGACCGCAAAATGCACGTGCCCACCCCTGGCTTCGATGTTGTCCGCCAAGCGCCCCAAGTAATAATCCAGATGCTCGAGCGCGTGGTCTTTGACGGTCGCGGCGTAGGCTTTTAAGGCTTCAACATCGGGCAATTCGGCGTAACGGTCTTCGCGTGCAAGGTTAAATGTTTGCGTGGCACGCATCACCGCGCCGCGAACGCCAGTGTTCGCCAGCGCCTTCAGGTGCGCGGCGGGAAAATCGTGAATGCTAATTTCCATGACTGACTCCTTGCGGCTCGAGTGCGGCTTTACCGTTCAACAATAATTCGGCAATGTGAACCACGCGTGGGGTGTTCTCGCGTCTTGACATACCGCCGCCAAGTTGCATCAGACAGCCCAAATCGGTGCTGGTCAAGACATCTGCCTCCGTAGCGTCCACCTTAAGAGAATCAATTTTTCGGTTCATCATCGCGCTCGAGAGTTCAGGCAGTTTCACGCTGAACAACCCGCCAAAACCGCAGCAGCTTTCATCCCAAGACAACAATGTCGCGCCTGCCGCCTCGAGTAAAATCCTTGGCTGTTGTTTCACGCCCATGTTGCGCATGGCATGACACGAATCGTGATACGCCACACGCACGCCAGTCAGGTCAACGCCAGGGTGCGTCACCCCCAGTTTCTCAACCAGAAATTGCGTCAGTTCAAACACCCGACTCGAGACATCCCAAGCCCGCCGCAAATTGATTGGGTCATGCGCGAACAATTCTGGGTAATGATGCACCATCGCCCCGCACGAACCCGAGGGCACAACCACCGCGTCACTTGTCTCGAGCGATTTCTCAAAAACATTCAAATAATGCTTGGCAATCTCTCGAGCATCATCGGCGTACCCAGCGTTATAAGCGGGTTGTCCACAACAGGTTTGATCTTGCGGGAAACTGACTTCCGCCCCAAACCGCCGCAGCAACCGCACGCTGGCAGCCGCCGCACTCGAGCCGAATTGATCTGCCACACAGGTCACAAAAAAACTTACTCGCATGAACACCTCTGGTTTGGAATCTCGAGCATCATAGGCTTTTTGTTGTAAATTCTCGAGAATTCGTTTCTCAAAGTGCAAAATTCGTAGGGTGCGCCGTGCGCACGGTCAAATAAACCCTGGTGCGCACGGCGCACCCTACCGTTTCGTGGCTCGAGTTTTCACTCGGGAAATCCTCCACCTGCACTTGCCTTCCCTCGAGTTTTGGCGGTTTTCTCGAGATACCCACTGGCGCGTAAAGCTTTCATGGGTTCGGTTGGTTTGCCTTGTTCCTCGCGGATTTCTGACAGCAGTGGGCGCACGTCGGTTCTGAAGGCATCCATCAAAATCTGATTTGCTTCTAAAATCGCGCCCTGCCCCTGTGCAACCTTCAATGCGGCGCGATCTACCAGCAGTGCCTTCGCATAGGCTTCTTGGCAGTTCAGAACGCTTAACAGCATGGCTTCAACTTTATTCTCGAGGTAATGGCATTGGTCAATCATGTACGCCACGTTTTTGGCAGTATTTACAGCCAGTTTGTCTTTGGATTGCTCGGCACTGACCAGCTCAACAAAAATGCAGAACAACTCGAGCGGGTTGGTGCTGCCGACAATCAAATCGTCGTCGGCATAACGGCGGTTGTTGAAGTGGAATCCACCAAGTTTGCCTTCATCGAGCAAGAATGCCACGATATGTTCAATGTTTGTGCCTTGCGCGTGATGTCCCAAATCCACCAGCACTTGGGCTTGCGACCCAAGCGCCGTGCAATGCGCGAATGCCGTTCCCCAGTCGGGCAAGTCCGTGCCGTAAAACGCGGGTTCAAAAAACTTGTATTCGAGCAGCAGGCGCGTGTTTTTGGGCAGTGCCGCGTAAACCTCGCTTAAAGAATCTCGAGTACGGTGCTTGCGTTCACGGAAATCGTCTTGCCCAGCGTAATTTGTGCCGTCGGCAAACCACAAACTCAAATCTCGAGAACCCGTGAGTTTCATCACCTCGATACACTCGAGCATGTGATTGACGGCTTTTTTGCGGATTTTTTTGTCGGGGTTGGCAATCGAACCAAGACGGTATTCTTCGGCTTGAAAAACATTTGGGTTGATCGCACCAAGCGAAATTCCACGTTCTTTGGCAAAATTTTTGAGCTTGCTAAAATCCTCAACTTTATCCCAAGGAATGTGCAATGCCACGCTTGGCGCAATGCCCGTGAGTTCATGAACTTTTGCGGCATCCTCGAGCTTCTCCCAAATGTCACGCGCCGCGCCAGGGCTGGGAAAGGTTTTAAACCGCGTGCCAGCATTGCCGTAACCCCAAGATGGCGTCTCGATGTGTTGTTTTTTCAGGGCTTCACGGATGGCGTTTGAGACTTTCATTTTGACCTCGGTTTGAATGAATGCTCGAGACTTGCAGAGAGCTGAGGGCTGAGAGCAGAGAGCAAAAAACGTTGGGTGCTCAAGAATTAAAACTTACTGCATCACGCCGTGCTCTCGAGCTTTACCGCGCAAGAATGCCAGACCATCACGCACGAGCGCTTGCGGATCACCAACCACATCGCGCCACATGCAGGTCGCGCCAGCAATATCGGGGTTGATCGCGGCGAAGGATTCCATGACGAGTGCGCCGTCGTAATTGATGGCTTTCAAACCCTTAAAAACATCGTCCCAATGAACGTTGCCCGTGCCTGGAGTGCCACGATCCGATTCAGAAAGATGGATGTAACGCATTTTCGCGCCAGTCTCGAGAATCGGTTTAAAGAATCCCTTTTCTTCAATGTTCATGTGATACGTGTCGAGGTGAACAAAAGCATTGGGTTCGTCAATACGGTCAACAATCTCGAGCGCTTGAGAGGCAAGATTTATCAGGTAATTTTCGTATCGGTTGATGGCTTCAATCCCAATCTCGAGTCCGAGTGTGGACGCGGATTTCGCCACGGATTTTAGAACCGTCACAACGCTGGTCAGTTCATCATCTCGGGGTGGAGCGCCCGTTAACGTTCCCAAATGCGTGTAAATTGCACCCGAAAGTGCTGTTGCCCCAATACCGTGCGTCACGCGCAAGGCATCCTCGAGAAAAAATCGAGCCTTTTCTGGATTGGCTGGCAAGTGCGTGTCTTTGGGCAAGCCCAGCGAACAAGTTGCGCCAATGTTGTAATGCTCGAGCAGTGCTTTGGTGTGCGGAATATTGAAACTGGCAGGATGCAACACGCAGACTTCAACAAAATCGAGTCCCGCCGCCGCCGCGCCACCAATCACTTTTTCCGCGCCCTCGTCGCTCCAGTCTCCAGCCCAAATGAATGCGTGCGCTCCGAATTTTGGCATCTCGAGTTTCCTTTCTGAAACTTTAAACCCCTGTGACAAGAAGTCGAATATCTGCTGCCTCGAGCGCGTTTCTGGTTTCAATCTCAGGCTCGAGATCGGTGATAATCACGTCCACCGCATCTATTTCGACAATCGTGTGCAGCGCGACCCTCGAGAATTTGGTGTGATCCAAGAGCGCCACAATCAAACGCCCCGAGTGAATCAGTTGTTCTTTCATTTCGGTTTCGGGCAGGTGCGCGTCGGTAAAACCGGTTTGTGGGCTAAAGCCTTTGCTCGAGAAAAATACTTTGTCGGGGTGAAGTCGTTTTAACGTTCCTGTCGCGTGAGCACCCACAAAAGACCGTGCTCGAGCGTGAAATTCGCCGCCGGTTAAAGTGAACGGTAAATTCAAAGCTGCCAGAATTGTGGCGGCATCAAGGCTCGAGACAATTGTGTTGACGGTTTTTCCGCCCAGCAATTGCGCCAGTTGCAATGTGGTCGTGCTGGCGTCCAGCGCGATGGTGTCGCCATCTTGAATGAAATCCAAGGCTCTACGCGCAATGCTGGATTTCGCCTCGAGATGTTCGTTGATGCGTAAACTGTACGCGACCTCGTCGTTGGCTTTGCTCTGCAATCTCGCGCCACCATGCAACCGCTCGAGAAGTCCTTGTTCGGAAAGTAAATCCAGATCGCGGCGCACCGTCATTTCATGCACGCTCAAATGCTGCGCCAGTTCTTTGGTGCGCACAATTTTTCGCGCCAGCGCCTGCTGCAAAATAAACTCGTGTCTCGAGCGCAGTGCAGCGGCAGGATCAGCGTTTTGCATCAGGGTTTTGCACCTCGAGTTTCATGATTTTATACCTGGTTTGACGAGGCGTTTGATGACGGGCGGCAGCGCAATCGCAAGCACCATCAGGATACCAATAATGATCGAGGCGACAATGCCAGGAATGTTGATTAAGCCCATGCCGAATTGAATCATGCCGAGCAGCAGCACCGAAAGTACAA
>JANMUC010000729.1:0-11307 GCA_031391225.1 Deinococcales bacterium | reverse complement strand
GGCGCAATCAAGGTAATGCTCGAGCCAGGTTTTGGCAGCACAACACTGCCAAATTCGGTAATCCCTGCGCCCCAAGCTCGAGATGCCAAAACACGATCTGAAGCCTCGAGTTCTGGTGCGTAATCGAGTGGTGCGATTGGAAAACGGCTGGCGAGTTTATGCAATCTTTCGAGTGAAGTTGTGATGCGTTCGCTCGAGATGACACTGTCTTTTTCGGCATTCTCCAAAGCTTCTAAAGTTTTTGTTTGGACTTCCCTAGCACCCAGCGCCTCAACCATGTCCGAACCCGCGTTAATGCTCATGACCGCAGCCTCGCCGCGACCCCAGTTTTTGTCTATCGCGTGCATTCCCATCGAATCGGTCACAATCACGCCTTCAAACTGACCGCGTTCGCGCAGCAAACCCGTCAAGATTTTTTTAGACAATGTCGCGGGCAAATCAGGGTCAATACTCGGGTAAACAATATGCGCCGTCATGATGCTCGGCAGGTGCGGCGCAGCCATCCGAAACGGCACGAGTTCGTACTCTTCCAAACCCTCGAGATTTCTGGTGACTGTTGGCAGCGCAAGATGAGAATCGAGTTTGGTGTCACCGTGTCCAGGAAAGTGCTTGCCACACGCCGCAACACCCTCGAGCATTAAGCCTTCCGCCCAAGTCAGCGCAAGTTCTGTGGCTCGTTTTGGATTCTCGCCAAAAGAACGATCACTGATGACCGGATTGAACGGATTGTTGTTCAAATCCAGCACTGGCGCGAAATTCCAATTGATGCCCATAGACCGCAAGCCTCGAGCCACCATCGCGCCAATCTCTCGAGCCAAATTTAAGTCGTTGGCAGCGCCCAAACTCATGGCGCTAGGCGCATTGGGAAGATCGGTGGTGCGCCACACGCCGCCACCCTCGGCATCTATCGCCAGCAGCAGATCATTGCCGAGAATACTTTTCAAATCCTCAACCAATGCCCTGGTTTGCACGCGATCAACAATGTTCTTGCGGAACAAAATAATCCCGCCAGGTTTGTAACGCGTTAAATGCGCTCGAGTTTCACTGTCAAGGCTAAAACTTGGAATGTCCACCATCACCATGCGATTGACGCTCATGGCAGCAGTATTACAGATTTTTGGTGTCCGAAGTCATCAATGCCACCGCAAGCGGCACTAAACCCGCAATCATGCCGATCACCCCCAGAATAGGAAAGCCAAATGTTCCCGCGATCAAGCCGCCACCCAGCGCACCAATCGCAGCAAAAATCCAGACCATTGTCTCTGCGCCACCCTGGACTCGAGCACGTTCTGAAGGCTCGAGGTTATCGGTTAACAGCGTGCTGCCACCGACGGAACAAAAATTCCAACCCGTGCCGAGCAGGAACAAACTGATCCCCATCTCGAGCGGACGTGTGGCAAAAATCGCAATAAATCCCGAGAGCGCAAATTGCAACGCGCCAAGCATGATGATGGTACGACGACCCCATTTATCTGCCAGACTTCCTGTTAACCAGGAAAGTGAAAACATACCAAAAATGTGCGAGGTAATCAGGGTCGTAATCGTGAGCGGCGCAATGCCCAAATGATCGGCATGAAGTGGCATCAGCACCATCAACATCACCATGACCAACTGCCCAAACGTCATAGAACTGAGTGCCAAACGAATATTCGGAACTGCCAGTAAAGTTTTCCAACTCCGAACCTCAAGATTTTCTGGCATGTCCAAAGCCGTGACGCTCGAGGTTCGTGGTGCGAGCGTTAAAGGTTCTGGGCGCAAGAAAAACCAGACGATCAAACCAGCAATCAGCATAAATAGCGATCCCAAATACCAACCAAATTCAATCTCGGGCAAGTTAATGCCCTTCGCATACGCCCGCACATAGCTCGAGATAATGGTGGTTGCCACTGACCCAAGGACGCTGCCCGTCAAAATCCAACCCATGACCGTACCGCGCACTTTTGCGCCAACCATATCCGTCACGGCATACCGCCCTTGTTGAACCGCGCCGTTCGCCACACCTACTAACGCACCGCCAATCAAAAATCCAACCAGGTTCTTCTCGAGCGCCATTGTTGCTGCCAGCGCAGCGCCGATAAAACCAATTGCGTACCCTAGACTTAAACCAATACGCCGCCCTTTGGCTGCCATCAACCGCCCAGCCCAGAACGCAGCAATGGCGCTCATGAAAAAATTAATTGTGCTTGGCAAGCCCGAAAGTTGATCCACGCCCGTAATGTGGACAATGACGATACTCGAGAGTGAAGTCGAAACCGTGATTGCGCCTGTGTTTAAAGCTTGAGCGGTA
Source organism: Deinococcales bacterium (assembly GCA_031391225.1). Taxonomy (GTDB): domain Bacteria; phylum Deinococcota; class Deinococci; order Deinococcales; family JAAFIG01; genus JANXTZ01. The sequence goes on along the minus strand of JANMUC010000729.1, from coordinate 9,020 downwards.
AACAAAACCGCTAAATTCTTTTGCACCACTCCAGAAAACGAATTGAATAACCCAAGCGGAGAAACCGATGTGGACGCGCTAACACTCATGGCTCGAGTCTACTCCTCGAGACATCCTGTAAAATGTTCCCATGAAAAAACTGCTGCTCGGCATGGCACTCGGCATTGGTGGTCTGGCACTCGCGCAAAGCATTCAAAAAACCCTCGAGTTACGCGTGAACAGCACAAGTGCAGGCAAAGCTTATGTGATTGCAGGGCAAGCTTACGTGCCAGTCAATGCCTTAAAAGCCTTCAACATCGTGGCAACTCAAACAGGCAACACCCTCAGTTTGGGCGCACCTGGCGGTTCAAACCAAGTCGCGGCGCTCGAGGGTTGCCTTGGACAAACCTTGTTTAACGGGGTGCATCGTGTGACCGTTAGAAGTATTGATGCGATCAATGTTACAGGTGCTCCCGCTTGGGGCGTTACCGTCGAAGTTCGCAACGGCGCAAAACGCGCCCTGACCTTGTTTGACGCTGGTGTACGCGCTGGCAGCGTGTTCATTGCCGCGCAAGACGGAAACCCACGCGACAACAGCAACAACGGCACGGCATCACGGGAACTGGACAAAGAACTGATTTACAAAAGTCTACCACCAGGCGGTGTGGTCACGTACCAAGTCAAATTCGTGTCCCTCTCGAGCAGCGAAGAACCCAAACCCAGTAAATTCTTGTTGGTGATTGATAAAACCAAAGCCTTGAAAGACTTTGCCTTTAGTGTTTCAGCCCCAAGCTTTAGAGTCAATCTCGAGTGTCAGAAGTAAATTGAGTCCGCCACTATTCTAAAGCAGTGGTGGATTCTTGAAAACCAGTTTTACGCTCATTAATTTGACATTTTCTCGAACATCACACTGTCAAGTTCGAGTTCAATTAGAGCCTAGCGTTAAACTCCAAGTTACTCGAGCCTGATAGATTCCCAAATTTACAACAAGTCTTTCAATTCATGATGTACTTTTTCCAAGACAGCTTGCTCGAGCTTTTCGGGATAAGTTGCACCAAGCTTAAACGCTGCTTTTCGACCATGTTCACGCATCAAATCAGCCAATCGTAAGCTGGCTGTGACCAAGGTCTGAGCCGTTAGTTCTCGAATCGCAAGAATTGCCTCGAGTCCATGCTGCACTTCTGGCTCGAGATAATTGTTGTAATGCCCGCCGCCCATATCCCGAAATTTGTGTTGCTCGAGAATTTTAACGGTTGCAAAATAATCCACTTGATTTCCCAGCCCTCGAGTGGCAGCAATAAACTCGCCGCTTTTAATGCCAAGCAGGTGCGAAATACCAAACCAAAAATTGCCCAAGCATTGCTCGAGTGCAAGTCGTAAATCAGTCAGTTTTGTAGGTTGTACAGGAGCAGTTTGTAACACTTTTTGAGGGTCGTACAAAACCCGTGACTGACCAGAAGTGATTGTTGAACGTGTACCTTCAAGCCAAACCTCGAGTTTTTGCATGTTTTCAAACAACACCATTGCGCTCATCGCCCCGTAATCAAGCGGAAGGTAAAACAGGACAGGTTCGATGTTCGAGATGATGCTTGGTAAATCCTGACGAAAAGCGTGTTCATCGTTAACCAAAACACTCAAATCAATATCTGAATACATCGTGGCATTACCCTTCCCAAGACTACCCTCGAGCCACACTGCCCGAACTCGAGAATCGGATTGCAAGTGCGTTGAAAGGTGCTCGGCAAAATCGTACTGTGCTTGTGCGGAAGGCATCACAGAATGTCTCGTGCTGTCACGAAGACTTTGCCAGACTTAAATTTTGCGTGCCAAAGAACTGAAAGGTAAAGATGCTGTGACATAAGAACTCCTTGAATAAATAAGAGAAGTCATTGCCGAAATCGGATTTGAACTTTGAAACTTATTCATGGGCAGCACCTCCTTCCGAGCGTGAACGCAGATTAACACACCTTGTACAAGCTCATGTAAGCTGTTTTGCTTATTTGCCTCGAGCCTCAAAAACTACAAACCTATACGCTTTTGCGCTTGTGGACTTGGATAACGTGAGGCATCACGCAATGCTTCACGCTCGAGCAACCGATCAGTGGTGTTCAAAGCCAAAATACGTGTTGTCGCACGACCAACTAATGATCGTGGCACAATAGTCAAGCCGTCATACGCCAACTCAAAATGTTCTGACCAGTTATCAAGGTGCGGATTGAACAAACGAACAAGGTTTTCATCAACGAGCGTGGCAATGTCACTGCCTTTGGCACGGTTGCAATTGGTACACGCCAATGCCAAATTCGTAAAATCTGTTATTCCACCATGTTTCTCGGCAATAATATGGTCTACTTGGCAACCTAAAAAGGTATCGTCTTCGTGAATCAAACAATACTCGCACAACCAATCCGCCCGATGCAGAACCGCTCGACGCAACTGAGCCGGAATATGCGTGACACTCACTGGGCAATCAAAACCCTGGCACGAGCTTTTGCAAGACGCATGATGTGTTCAAGTTGTAAATAATGCTCGAGTTCAGAACTTTCCTCGTTATTCAAACCACTGGTTTTTTCTCGAGCGATCAAATCTGCCACGCGTTCCCTGACTTCTTCAGAGGGTTTAAAATTTGCGACTGCCAGAGGTTGACTTCCAGCCGCAATAAAATCAATGATTTCTTCGTAAGCTTTGGTCATGCAAAAAGTGTAATGCAAAACTTGAGGGAACGCAAAATCGCTCGAGTCTTGACGATACGCCCCTAACCCGTTACCCTTAGCTCGTGGGTACACTTTCGCCATTTACAAGTTAGCGCAGACACCTTGAACAGGTGATTTGCGCGTTCGCTTCGGCTATCAGCCGAAGTTTTTTATTGCCCCAAAAGGAGAATCACATGGTCAACGAAGCCAAATTAGAGATTGAGGCAAGCTCGAGCCTTGCGATGTTGCAAGAGGTGAAAGTGAAATACTTGGGCAAGAAGGGGTTGCTGACGGCAGAACTCAAAACCCTCGGCAGCCTTGACCCTGACGCCCGCAAAGCCAAAGGTGCAGCCGTAAACCTTGTCAAGAACGAACTCGAGATGATGTTTGACGCCAGGGAATCTGAGCTTAAAAACGCGGAACTTGAGCGCAAGCTCGCCAGTGAAGCGTTGGATGTGACCTTGCCTGGAATCGGTTTTCAAGCGGGGGGTTTTCATTTGATTACGCGCATTATTGATGACCTGTCCGACATTTACCGCAGTATGGGTTATGCCGTGGTGCAGGGGCAAGAGGTCGAGGACGAACTGCATAATTTTGATGCCCTCAACATTCCTGGTTATCATCCTGCCCGCGATCAATGGGATACGTTCTGGCTGAAAGACAACCGTGTTTTACGGACGCACACCAGTCCAATGCAAATCAGGTTTATGGAAGCCCATGAAGCGCCGTTCAAAATTGTTGTGCCCGGAAAAGTATTTCGTTTTGAGCAAACCGATGCCACCCACGAAGCCATGTTCCATCAACTCGAGGGACTGGTGGTGGGCGAAGGCATCACGCTAGCCGATCAAAAAGGCACGCTGGCAGAAATGGCAAAAGGCTTGTTCGGGTCTAAAGCCAAAGTTCGTTTTCAACCCAGTTATTACCCGTTCACCGAACCCAGCGCCGACTTTGCCGTGTACTGGGAAAACCCTCGCACGGGCGCGGCAAAATGGCTCGAGCTTGGTGGTTGCGGCATGGTGCATCCAAGGGTGTTTGAAGCGGTTTGCAAGCTGCGCAACGACGACAAGTACGCAGGCGCTCGAGGTTTCGCGTTTGGTTTGGGGATTGAACGCCTTGCCATGATTAAGTACGGCATTCCTGATATTCGGTATTTCTTTCAAAACGATTTGCGTGTGTTGCGGCAATTCAGGGGGAATCTCGAGTAATGGCAATTCGCAAAAGAGGTTCAAAACGAATCACTGTTGAAGGCATCCTGTATTTATGGCAAGTTCGGAAACGCAAAACATCCCAACAAGGTATAGGAACAGGAAAAATCACTTTGGTTATTGCTGCTCTGAATAAACCAAGTACGACATTGCTGATTGACCTTGAACGCGCTTATGACAATTATTGGCTTGATTTCAAACTGACACAACCCGTACTACCAAACGAGGTTGAACAATGGATACGTCAAGCTATAGCGCAAGGATGGCAACCTCTCGAGGCAGGAAAACCATTTGAAATGAAGCCGCTTCTTGAAAATAGTATTCCGAGTAATCTCGAGGGTGATTTATGAACTCGAGTCTAATTCGGGAGTCAGTGAGTGCTGAATTGGGTCTTGAAGGAGAAATATGAATCCAGAACAAACTATTTCTTTTGAAGTTGCCATCTCAAGTATTCTTGAGGTGGATAAAGAATTGAACCTTCAAGCAACTCGAGCGGTGAATATCAGTTTGACTTTGCGGAATTGGTTGATTGGTTTTTATATTAACGAGTACGAGTTATATGGAACTGATCGCGCAAAATATGGTGAGAAGTTATTGGTCGCTATTTCTGAACAGTTAGAGAATTCAAAACTGACAAATGTGGCTCGTCAACAGTTGTATCGTTATGTCCGGTTTTATCAGACTTACCCACAGATACTTGGATTCGTTGCTGAACGTGTTCAACATTTACTTCCAAAGAGGTTAAATTCACAAAAGCAGATTGTGGGTACACTGTCCCCACAATTAGACTCAAGTTCAAATTTGCTGGTTCAGCATCTCTCCTACAGCCATTTTGAACGTCTGATATTTACTGATTCGGACAAGCAGCGTATCTTTTACGAACAACAATGCTTACGTGGTCACTGGTCTGTTCGTGAACTAAAACGCCAAATCAGTAGCTTTCTTTATGAACGAACAGATCAGGTCAATCAACCACAAACAATTTTTGACTTAACTGCTGATATTCAAAAGCTCGAGATTCGAGACCCGTACATCTTCGAGTTTTTAGGCATTAAAGCCAATGAAAGCGCCACCGAAACTGCCGTCGAACATGGCTTGCTCGAGAAAATTCAAGATTTTATCCTCGAGCTTGGACACGGATTTTGTTTTGAAGCGCGTCAAAAAAGAATTCTGATTGGTCATGCGCATTTTTTTGTGGATTTGGTGTTTTACCATCGCATTCTCAAGTGTCATGTGCTGATTGAACTCAAACTTGGTGATTTTACGCACGAACACATTGGGCAGTTAAACACCTATGTCACTTGGTACAAGCGCCATATGATGACGGATGGTGACAATCCACCTGTCGGTATTCTGCTTTGCAATCAAAAAAATCAAGCGCTGGTCGAGTACGCCCTGGCGGGTTTGGACAACGATTTGTTCGTCTCTAAATACCTCCTCGAGTTGCCTAGCAAAGAAGTCATTCAACGTTTCCTCGATGAAACCCTGAAGGAGCAATCATGAAAATCCCCTATTCCTGGCTGGTCGAAATGCTTCCAGACCTTCCCAACAAAATCGATCACAACCTGCACAACCTCGAGCCGATTCTTGCCATGCTCGGCACGGGCATTGAAGAAATCCTCGAGAGTCCCACCCCGCCCGATGGTGTGATTTTTGGTGTGGTGCTGACGTGTCAAGCCATGCCCGACACGCATTTGTTTGATTTGCTGGTTGATGTTGGTGACGGCACGCCAAAAACGATTGTTACGGGTGCAAGCAACGCTCGAGCGGGTGTTGGCGTGGCGGTAGCAACCCCTGGTACGCAACTGGCAGCACATCAGAGTGTGGACATGGATGGGCAAGGCACAGTTGTTGGCGTCCGCGAGATTCAGGGTAAAACTTCGTGGGGCATGTGCTGTTCGCCAAAAGAATTGGGCATTGGCGAATACGCGGGTGGCTTGCTCGAGTTTCCCAGTAACAATGCCGCACCTGGCACAGTGCTCTCGAGTTTGTGGGCTGAGGATGTGGTGCTGGATGTGGAAATCACGCCAAACCGTGCCGATGCTTTAAGCGTTCTGGGCATTGCTCGAGATCTAGCCGCCTTTTTGAAGCTCGAGGTGAAACTGCCTTCACTGGGTTTGAAAAGCCAGCATGACGCGAATTTCCCTGTGCAAGTTGAAGTCCTCGAGCTTGAATCTTGTCCGCGTTTTGTGGCAAGAATGGCAAAAGGTGTAAAGGTCGTTCCAAGTCCCGCGTGGTTGCAACGCCGTGTGACCAACGCTGGAATGCGATCCATCAACAATCTGGTCGATGCCAGCAATTATGTGATGCTCGAACTTGGACAACCCACGGCAGCTTATGATGCCAAGGATTTACCCGAACATAAAATCGTGGTTCGTCACGCGACAGACACAGAAAATATAATTTCGCTCGACGATCAACCTCGAGTTTTGACTGCCAAAGATTTGGTGATTACGACCCCAGTCAACTCCGAATCTCGAGTGATTGGTGTAGCAGGCGTTATTGGTGCGAAGTACAGCGCGATCACGGATGCGACAACCGATGTGGTGCTTGAGGCAGCCAGTTTTAATCCTGTACAATTGCGCTTGACGGCACGGAGGCTTGGCTTGGCAACCGATGCCGTCTACCGTTTTGAGCGCGGCGTGGACCCAAACCTTCCCGTCTGGGCGGCAAACCGGTACATGCAGTTGATCCTCGAGTCTGGCGGCGGTGAGGTCGTGGCTGGGCATTTGGATGTTGGTGGCGAGCAACCACGTTTGACCGTGCAATTCCGTCCAAGTTTTGCCAACGAATACCTTGGCACTAATTTCTCGAGCGATGATCAAAAAGCGGCACTCGAGCGTTTGGGTTTTCTGGTTGATGCAACCTCGAGCGAAGTCTGGACGGTGCGCCCCAGCACCAACCGCGTAAACATGGATTTGGAAGTCGATTTGGTTGAAGAAGTGGCTCGGATGCTGGGTTATGACGCGATTCCTGAAACCTTGCCACACATTGGCGTGAACGATTCCGTGCGTGGTGTGGACGCACCCGTGAAAGCCACTCGAGCGCTCAAAGAAGTGTTAGTCGGCTTGGGTTTTCAAGAAATTGTCAGTTACAGCTTCACCAGCCCGCTCGAGGCAGAACGTGCTCGAGTTCCAGAACCGGTGCTCGAGTTGCAAAACGCACAATCGTCGGAACGCACGCACCTTCGCACGCAACTGGTTTCGAGCTTGTTGAACACTGCCAAAGTCAATCGGGCGCTCGAGAATTTGTTGTTGTTTGAAGTTGGCAATGTCTTCCCGTACCCGCTTTCGGACACCAATCACCCTGGCGAGGAGCACTTGGGTTTACTGATGAGTGGCGATTATGCCGCCAAGAACTGGCAGGCAGGCGTGAACGGTGGTTTCTACGCATTCAAAGGCATCTTGGAGGCTGCCGCGCATCGTCTGGGGGATGAAATCGAGGTGCAACAACACCCGAACGCTCCAGAGTTCTTGCACCCCGGCATCACAGGCGAAATTTTTTGGAATGGTGCTAGCGTTGGCGTGATCGGCGCAATTCATCCGCAAGTTGCCGCCAACCTCGAGCTTCCCAACAACACTTTGGTTGCCGAAATCAGGTTGCCACTGCCAACTCGAGCTTGGAATTTCAAAGACCCCAGCCGCCTTCCAAGCGCCCTGCGCGACCTTGCCATCATCGCTCCAAACTCCACACCGTACAGCGACCTCGAGAAACTGACCAAAAAAGCCGCAGGAATCTTCCTCGAGAATGTCCAACCATTTGACGTGTTTGCTGGCGGCAAGATTCCTGAAGGTCATCGCAGCGTCGCCATACGCCTCGAGTTTCGCGCCCCAGGTCGGACGCTGACCGATACCGAAGTGGACGGGGCAATGCAGAACGTGATGAACGCCATGAAGGAAGCAGGACTCGAGATTCGAGGGTAGGAATTTTGTAGAGACGCATATCCGTCCATGCGTCTCTCAATCCTTGAGCATTAAAACGCTAAAACCTGCTTGTTGAAAATGTTTATCCGTAGTCAAAATATCCTTGATACCTTTGGATTCCATGACCAGCATTGAAAAGCAATCTACACCACTCCATTGCTTATCTTTACGCTTTCGATAAAATTCTGTTGCAGCGATGAGCCAGTTGCGTCCGCTCGTTACGATTTCAATTCGTTCATTGGCAATGATAGCTTCAATTGATTCTGCAACAAAAACCCGCAGTGCAGCGTCTGCTTTTGAGAACCAGTTGAGTGTTTCAAAGAGTACGGCATCTGTCGTGACCCAAACATAATTATCGTATTCAATTGCCAAGTCTTGAGCTTCTAATCGAGCCTTGTCTCGCAAATTGAACAAAGCCACCCAGTACGAAGCGTCAATAAAAACAGTCGGGATCAATTGTCGCCTTGAACTTCATTCACAAGTCTCGAGCCATCTTTTGGCACACTATCCCAAGCCTTCTCAGGAACTTTAACCGCAAGCCGATCTAATGCCTCAAGCAAACGAGTTCCAGTGCCTTTTTGATGTTTGGGCTGGCGTTTTGGTTTTTTTGATTCAGCAGGCGCAGTCATAAAACCAGTCTAATCGAAAACCAGATTTTCACAACTGTTCTTTGAGCCTCTAAAAAAGAACTCCCGCTCAAATCTCGAGTGGGAGTTCCAAGTTTTTGCTGTTTACTAGCCGCTTATTTCTCGCGTCCCAAATATTCACCGGTTCGCGTGTCCACCCGCACGAATTCGTCTTGCTCGACAAACAACGGCACTTGAATCAGTGCGCCCGTCTCGAGCGTAGCTGGTTTGCTGCCGCCCGAAATGGTGTCGCCTTTCAAACCTGGATCGGAACGTGTGACTTTCAACACGACTTGGTTTGGCAGGGTGATTTTGAGGGGTTTGTCTTTGTAAAATTGCACTTCGACGTTAGTATTTTCTTTTAAGAATTTTACCGAATCGCCTGCAAGTTTGGTTGGCAAGCTGATCTGGTCAAACGTATCCATGTCCATGAACATGAAGTCGTCGCCGTCTTTGTAGAGGTATTGCATGGTGCGTCCTTCAATGAAAATGTCTTGCAATTTTTCGGTGGCGTTGAAGGTACGGTCTACAATCGAACCCGTCTCGAGGCTACGGAATTTGGTGACGACTTTTGCGCCCCCGCGCCCGATTTTT
>JANMUC010000725.1:0-3943 GCA_031391225.1 Deinococcales bacterium | reverse complement strand
CCCGCGAGCGCTTCCTGCACGGCGTCGCCCAGGCAGAGTTCGACCGTGTCGAGCCAACGGGCGAGATCCGCCTTGTTGCGATCGGTCGGGCGGACGAACTCCATTGCGGGGTCGGGATAGAACAGGGGGTACGCCTGGTCGCTGTAGAAGATGACGTAGAACGATTGCTTGGGCGTGAGCGATTCGACGCTTGGTTCAAGGGCTGCACCATCGACCTTGCTCGAGTTTGGTTTGTAGGTTAAGCCGAGCGGCAAGTTGTCGGTCACGGTCAGTTCAAAGACTGGCACACTGCCGTTGTTGCGAACTTTGATGGTGAATCCGAGCGGGTCGCCAATCTCAATTAGACTGGCGCTGGCAGTCTTTTCAATCGCGAGCACTGGCGCGGTGACACCTGTTGGGTCGCTGGCGGTGTTGTTGCTTGGGTTACTGTCACCAATTGGGCTGCTGACGGTGGCGGTGTTGGTGACACTTGGGAAGGCGGCTTGAGAGACGTTGACTTTCAGTTTCAGTTCGGGCAGGCTCGAGCCTGCCGCCAGTGCTCCAACATGAACGCATTCGATCACTTGGGCATTGGTTGGCAGCGTCTTACACGTCCAGCCGTTACCCTCGCTCGAGTCATATGTCAGACCGTTGGGCAGCGTGTCAGTGATCGTGATTGGTCCATCGGCTGCGCCTGTGCCAAGGTTTTTGACGTTCAGGTTGTACGTGCCGATGGTGTCCACGACAAACACGCCTTGGTGGGTTTTGGAAATCGCCAAATCGGACAGCGTACCGATGGTGGTCGTGACGCTCGAGCTGTTGTTGGCTGGGTCTGGGTCAGTGGTGCTCGAGGTCACAGTGGCGGTGTTGGTGACCGCGCCAATGCCTGTGGCTTTGGCAACCACCGTCATAGCAATACTCGAGCCGCTGACCATTGTTCCGAGGCTGCACGTAAGCTTCGGCGCGACGTAATTGCAAGACCCTTGCGGCGTGCCGCTCGAGAAGAAGGTTAAACCAGTTGGCAAGATATCAGTGACCGTGACATCTTTGGCATCGCTGATACCGTTGTTCTTGACCTCGAGTTTGTAACTGATATTTTCATTACGGTTGGCGGTTGCGGGACCAGTTTTAAGAATGCTGATATCGGCTTGAGCGCCGAGGGTGTCGGTGTCGCTGGCGGTGTTATCGCTTGGGTCTGGGTCGTTGACGCCTGCTGGCGGGGTGACCCTGGCGGTATTCGTCAGTAAGCCCGTTGCGCCACTCGAAACGGTGCCTGTGATGATAAAGCTGGCGGTGCCACCAACCGCAAGATTGACGCGCTCAGAAATATTGCCCGAACCTGCGGTTTTACAACTCGAGCCAGTGCTGGCGGTGCAAGTCCAAGTGGCGTTGCTGATGTTATTTAAAAGTACATCCGTCACCAACGCACCCGTGACGGCATCAGGTCCAGCGTTTTTGACGACGATGATGTAACTGACGGTTGAACCTGGAATCGTGATCACGGAATTGTTGGTCTTTGAAATGCTGAGGTTGGCGACTGGTGCGCCCAAACTGATGCTCGAGACATCATCGCCAACAAAATCGCCTGGGTTGCTATCGGTGTCTGGCGTCTGGCTGGCAATCACTTCGGCTGTGTTGTTGATTGGACCCGACGCGGTCACGATTGCCCTCACGGTGAGGGTCGCGCTCGAGTTTGGATTGATGCTGGCAATGCTCCATAAGCCCGTCAGTTGGTCGTACGTTCCTAGCGAAGGTACGACGCTGACCAAACTGAGTCCCGCAGGAATCTTTTCGCGCACGACCACGCCAGTTGCCGCGCTTGGACCGTCGTTTTGCAGGGTGATGGTAAATGTAATGCCCTCACCTGGCAAGGCTTTGGCGTTGTCAACAACCTTGCTGAGGCTGAGGTCGGCACTGCCACGAACTGGCGTGCTGACGCTGGCAATGTTGTTGCCTGGAATTGGGTCTGGCGTTAAACTGCTGACCGTTGCCGTATTTTTGACGCTCGAGTTGCTGAACCCTGCTGGCACGGCGTAGGTGACAACAATGGTTTTGCTTTGGTTGGGTTTGAGGTTGCCAAGGCTGCACGGGAAGGCGGTGTTGCAATCGCCAGCGCTCGAGACAAACGTCAAGCCTGTCGGCGTTGGGTCACTGACGATCACATCGGTGGCGGTGCTCGCTCCCGCATTGCTGACGTTGATCGTGTAGACGGCGTTTAGACCTGGCGTGATGCTGGCTGGCGCAATCTTTTGGATGCTCAGGTCGCTTTCGGGCACCAGTTGGTCGGTGTCGGTGTTGTTGGCGCTCGAGGGGTCGGACGTGCCTGCGGGTGGAGACACGCTGGCGGAGTTGACCAGCGTTCCTGTGGCATCGGCGGAGACTGTGCCTTTGATGGTGAACACGACTTGACTGCCAGAATTGATGTTCACCAAAACATCTAAGTTGCCAGTGCCACTGATCGCAGCCCCGCAACTCGAGTCTGGATTGGCAGCACAGGTCCAAGTCGGACTGAGAATTTCGGATGGAATAACGTCTTGCACTCGAGCACCCAGCGCAGCGCTCGGTCCGGCGTTGCTGACGGTCACGGTGTACTGAATTGGCTTGCCTGGAACGGCAATGGTCGCCCCATCGGTTTTGACCACGCTAAGGTCGGCAATCGGTGCGGCAATCGAACTGGAGGCTTTGGCACTCGAGTTATCTGGATTTGGGTCGGTGGTGCTTGAGCTGACGGTTGCAATGTTAACGATTGGGTCTGGCGTGCGGTAAGTGGCTGGCACGGCGTAAGTGGCGCTGATCGTGCGGGTGTCTCCGACTGCCAAATCGCCAAGGTCGCATGGGAAGACGGTCAGACAATCACCAGTATTCGAGACAAAAGTCAATCCAGTCGGCGTGACATCCTCGAGTTTGACGGCTCGAGCGATACTTGGACCCGCGTTCGTAACGTTGATCGTGAAGGTCGCGTTTGTGCCTGGGACAACGCTGGCAGGCGCAATTTTGCTGACTTGCAAATCCGCGCTGCCAGCAAGAGGCGTGAATGCCGTGGCACTCGAGTTGTCAGGTTTGGGGTCTGGGGTGCTCGAGCTGGCGCTGGCGGTGTTGCTGATTGGGTTTGCGCCCGCGTAATCGGCTGGCACGTTGTAGGTGGCAGTGATAACTTTGGTTTGTCCGGCTGGAATGCTAACAAAGTTGCAGGGGAAGGCATTGGTGCAGTCACCAGTAGTGTTGCCGACAAAGACCAAACCTGCTGGCGTGGCATCGGTGATCACCACGTCTTTGGCGTCGCTTGGACCGTTGTTGGTGATTCGAATCGAATAGGTAATTGGCAAGCCTGGGGTGGCGTTGGCTGGCGCAGTCTTGACCACGCTGAGGTCGCTCGAGCTGACAATCGTGGTCGGGTCGGAAACCGTGTTGTTGCCCGTCGTTGGGTCGCCGCCACCCGAAACGCTGGCGGTGTTGGTCAAGCTGTCCGGCGCATTTTGTTCGACGCCCACGCTGACCAGCACACTTGGGTAGCTCGAGCCAGGATTAAGAACATCTGAACGGTTACAGATCATGGTTTGAGCGTTGACATTGCAGGTCCAACCACTGCCGCTGGCTGATGTTGGCGTCAAGCCCGACTCGAGTTCCATGTCTATCCACACGGCTGACCATGAAGTACGGCATCCATCTCCTCGACCTCGCATTACATGGGTCGATGCACCGCAGGGAGAAATCCTTCTCGGGAGTGAAATCGATGCTTACGTCCAGCGAATGGTTTGCGAAGCCCACCGCTCCGGGTCGCTTCGCAAGGGGGTCGGCGTCTCGGGCAATGCTCGGGATCCTGGTGCCGCGGCGCCTGCTTCGTTAGCACGCTGGAGCCTGCCGAGGTACAATTTTCGTGGAATGGCACAAAGCATCAAGGAACAGGCTCATCGTCTGGTTGATCTGCATCATCTGCGGGGATGGTGACGGCGACACCGAAACT
>JANMUC010000695.1:0-4874 GCA_031391225.1 Deinococcales bacterium | reverse complement strand
TTCGGACTTTTTCGGAAACGAGAACAGCACAACGATCTAGCTATCGGACGATCTCGAGGATCAAGGTGCGTTTGGATCTGTTGTGCTGAGTCCCACCATTAACTTACAAGGTGCATTTTATGGTCAAGAAGCGGTTTTCATAGAAGTGAGAGCGCGGAGCGACCCAAGCCCGTCAGCGAACCTGCCCGCAAGGTGCACGCTTAGGTTCAAGAAGGTGCTGCTTTCAGGGTCAAGAAGCGACCCAAGCCCGTCAGGTGCTGCTTTAAGGGTCAAGAAGCGCGTCAACGGATATGAAAACCGCTGTAGCGTTGATTTACTGTCTTGAAACTTCAACCTCGAGAAGCTGCTCTCCTGTGACTTGCTTGAAAGACGCAGTGACATTTGAATCGTACTGACCTTGGTTACGCACTCGAATTTTCAGGCTTTGCGCGGCAAGATTTGCAGAGCGATACACTGCACTAACCGTGTACAAGCCAAATGGAATATCAATCAGTCCTTCTTGCCCGTCGGCGGTTTTGATCAGTTTTCTGTTGATCGTCTGTCCAACACTTCCATCAACCAGTGCTCCGTTTGGCACGAGTTTGAGTTCGATGTCTTTGACCCAATCGAGCAATTCTGGATCAAAAAAGTCGGTGTACACCGTCAGTCTTGCACCAACAGGTTGACCGTCTGGTTTTGTGCCAGTCAAACGCCAGGTGAAATTTCGGATCGCCCCTTCTGAGCCGTTAAAAGGTGCGGTGTTGTCTGGAATTAAATCGAAGGTGTATTGCTGTCCGTTGTAGTTGCGTTTGATCTGCCCACCCGCGTACCAAGACCCCGCAGGAGATTTCACACTGACACTGTAGCGCCCTTGTGCGTCGCTGGTCGCAAGCGCATTGGTGTTGTCGTACAAGGTATGCCCCGCAAACACCGTTGCCCCAGCCAGTGGTTGACCTTGGCTGTCTAGCACCACACCAGACATTGTTCCTGCGCTTCCAGCGTCACTCGAGTTTGGCAGACCCGAACCTGCGGTGGTGTTGCACGAACTTAAACTGAGAACGGCAAACAAAATGTTCAAAAACTTTTTCATGTTGAATTCCTTTCGCTCGAGCTTCACTCGGTTGAACAGCAACTTAGCCGTGACCCCGTGACGAGGCTGTGACGAGGGACTTAGCACCGTGGTTGCTTGCTTTGGATCGCCATTGGGCTGATGCCATTCCAAGGTTGGGTTTGCTGGTTGCTCGAGCTTGGACGCACGGGCATGGGTATGTTCATGGGCAGGATGTTGCTCGAGTTGAGGTCGTTGCTGCTGGCGGCGAAATCAAGTTGCCAAGTGACGGTCACGGTTACTGGAACTTCCCAAGCACCGCTCTGCCCCGTAGCGATACTCACTTTCTTGTCGGTCAATGTCAGGCTGCCTTGCAGCAAGGTTTCTTTGCTCAGGTCAATCTTCCCCGAAAAACTGGCATCGGCTATCGGGGATTGTTTCAGGTCGCCCATAATGTTTTTGTTGACTGGATCACGCGGTTCATTTGGGCATCCAGCGTTTGAGGTTTCCGTTCCGGTGTAAGTGCCAGAAAAGTCAAAATTGGGAAAGTAAATTCCGCCCGTGTAACTGCCGTCGCCTTGCATTTGCACCAAAACACTGAACTCGGACAGGCTATCGCTAATGTTGGCACTGCTCGAGGCGTAATCGAAGGTGTTACCAGAATCACTCGAGCCAGGTAAACCACACTCACAAGGGGTGCTGCTGGCATAATTGCGTTTGTGTGTGACCGAACCCGTCAGGCTTGGTTTGTAATAGTACATGCCAAAACCTGGTGTGGGTTGCCCAAAAATCATGCCTGGCAACTGAATCAAGGGCTTGCGATCCGTTGGGTCAAAACGCCAGTTTGCGTTGACGCTCGAGCTTTGGCTGCCGCTGGCGGGGGCAACAAAATTTTCATTTCTAGAGCCTGAAATGCTGACGCTGACAAACCCCTCGCCCGTCACGATGACCCGCATTTTGGAATCTTTGTTGATCTCGAGCGGGAAACCATCGAGCACGCCTTTTGTGTTGACGAACACGTAAAAGTCATTGATCCCCACGTCGCTCGCGGTGGCGGTCCATTCCCAATCAAAGTTTTTCATGCCTGGGGCTGCCAGTCGGGTTGCCAGTTTTTCGGCGGGTCCGTCGTTGCGGATGCGGAAAAATTGGACTTCGGAGACGTTATAGCCAATCAATGGAAACTCGAGATTTGCCGCGTCGAGGTTGACGTTGAATTTGACTTTTTCACCCGCACTGACTTGAGTCTTGTCGGCAGTCGCAACGCCCGTCGGTGATTCTTTGAGTTTTTGCGTTAAGGTCGCGGAAATTTTTAACCCGTCCTTGCCAAACAAATACTCGAGCAAGCTGTTCAGATGTTCGCCTGGTTTGATTTCACCCTTGAATTTCAGATCGTAATTGCTGGCGTACTCGGGGTCTTTGGCTTGAGGCTTCTCAAAAGCGAAACTGGCAGCCGCTTCGATGCCCAGCAAAGCATCAATGATTTCAACGTCGTACAAAGCCGCAATGCTTGCCCACAACCCCGAGTAGACATGAATCCAGGTGCTGGTATCAAGTTTCAGGTCTTCAATTCTGGGCACTTTCAGTTTGGGCACCAGGCTCTTGTCAATTTGAAAATTTGAAAGATCAAAAAACTTACCGTCTCTGTAACTAAAACCCTCGATCAGCGTGGCGCTGGCTTTGCCTTGAACCCCCAATTGCAAATTCGGTCCAGTCACCGTGCCCTTGAGTTCCAAACCCAAACCCACGGGAATGATCGGCGAGAGCATAAAACTGATCGGACCAAAAACTGGCAGGCGCAACTTAAAGACAATCGCGCGACATGCCACCGAACCCTCCATGCTGCTGGTCACGCGCAAACCACCAAACAAAGTGCCAGTCAGTTTTCCCTCGAGCTTCAAGGTCATGTCTTTGATTTGACCGTCACCAACATTGCCCTCCAACGTCAGTTTGAGTTCGGGTTTGATCTCCAAACTGATGCTGTCACCCGCACCCAGTTCGACCTTGCCCTCGATCTTGCATTCAAATGGTCCAAGCGCGAATTCCTTATCTGCCCTGATCTCACGCTCAAATCGTTTGGCAGGATACTCGAGCCTCATGCTGCCATCGCTGCGCCGTTCCAAACGGCTTGGTTGCAGCAACGTTTTAAAATCGAGCGGTAAACTTTTGGCGTCCGTCTCAATACCAAGCTTAAGAGTTTGAAAGACTTCTTGAATTTTGGCGGCTTTAAAAGTCACCTCAAGACCGTCTGATACAAGCTGACTCGAGATCACCTTGCCTGCCAGGGCTTTGCTTTGGCTGGAGATAAAAAGTGTTCCTGGGGCAAGCGTGAGACTGGAATCCAGTTTCACTTTCATGGTCGAATTAAACGGATTGGCAGGGTCGCTCGAGATCAATTGTGGGACACCAAGAATTTGAGCATCAGTTAACAAAACCGTTCCAGTGCTGGGTTTTGCCACCACCGCCATGATTGGTGCGCTTTGAATACCGCCCGCCTCGGCACTGATCGCGCTCGAGCCAAGGTCCACCAACGCTTGCGCTTCGCCCGTTGCAGACACCCGAATCTGCCCTGGGTTAGATGAAGAAAACGTGATGCTCGAGTTGATAGGTTTGTTCGCCTGATCAAATGCTTGGGCGATAAACGTGGTCGTTTGACCGTTTGCCGTGAACAACGGCGTTCCTGAGATGATTTCGACTCGAGCCACGGTTGCTTGCGGTGTGGTTGTCGTACACGCCGCAAGCACCAGAAATAAAACTGCCAATACAAAGTTTTTCATAATTTACCTCCGCGAAACAGAAGGTAAACCAAGGGGTGTGACAAGGCTGTGACGATCTGAATTTTTAGAGAAAATTGGTGTCCAGCAAGCTTTTGAACACCAAGAAAATCTGGTTTTGAAATCCTCTTTTGGTTCGAGAATCACAATTTTTGCAGTAAGCCACTTTGTACATATTTTTCAAAACACACCGTTGTTAAGATTTGTAGCTCGAACAATTCGGAATCCGAAATGGTTTTGAAATTAAAACATGATTTGCCCTGTATTCGCTTTTTCAATATCGGACTGATACCTTAGAGCAATTCTGGGAACATGTATACGGGCATCAAGTGGTAACTCACGTAATTTTTGTTGATATTAACCGCAGCAAAGAACAAGGATTTTTTGTACTCTTCCGAGTACGGCGTGTCGAGTGAATACCCGATCAAAGAATCTGCTTTTACAATCAAATTTGATTCAAGGCTCGAGAGTAAACCGCGAAGTTGAGTAAAGACCGCTGCGAAATCAGTTGCCATTTTTAGCGCCGTCCTCGAGAACGACTTTTGCCTTTCCCTCCAGGAATAGAGGCTGTTTTCACTTCTTTGCCCGCCAATTTTGCCTCGAGTTTCCTGATCTCATCGCGCATGGTCGCGGCTTTCTCGAAATCCATGTCTTCCGAAGCTTGCCACATGTCAAGCTCGAGGTCGGTGATTCGTGCCAGAATCTCGTCACGCGTCGCAAATTCGCTGGTTGGCTCGAGTTCTGGGGCTTCCTCTTCGCCGCGAATGACTTTGCGAATGCTTTTACTGATGGTGGTTGGCGTGATGTCGTTGGCTTCGTTGTATGCCGTTTGCAACTCGCGCCGCCTGTTTGTCTCCGAAATGGCGAACTGCATGGCTGGCGTGATCGAATCGCCGTACAGAATCACCGTGCCGTTTAAATTACGCGCCGCCCGTCCAATGGTTTGGATCAGGCTGCGTTCGGAACGTAAGAAACCTGGTTTGTCCGCATCCAGAATTGCCACCAAACTCACTTCGGGCAAGTCCAGACCTTCACGAAGGAGGTTAATCCCGACCAGCGCATCAAAATGCCCCAAG
>JANMUC010000692.1:0-8706 GCA_031391225.1 Deinococcales bacterium | reverse complement strand
GCCGCAAGAATGCCGTATTGAATGGCGAGCCGCATGTCAGGAATGCCGAGTTGGGCTTTAATTTGCCCATCGTTAAAACGTACCAAACTGTGAATGATACTTTTGGGGTGAACCAGCACGCCAATTTTTTCGATTGGAATTTCGTACAGGTACATTGCCTCGAGCACTTCCAAACCTTTATTCATAAGGGTGCTCGAGTCAATCGTGACTTTTGCACCCATGACCCAATTCGGGTGCTTGAGCGCCATTTCTGGCGTGACGCTCGAGAGGTCATCAGGGGCAAGCCTGAAAGGTCCACCGCTCGCCGTCAGGATCAATTCTGCGACATCCTCAAGTTTTTCGCCGATCAAACACTGGTACAAGGCGCTGTGCTCCGAATCAACAGGTGTAATTCGAGCGCCCGAAGCTCGAGCCGCAGCCCACATTAAAGGACCACCGCAGACCATCGCCTCTTTGTTGGCGAGTGCCACGTTCCGTCCAGCCTCGAGCGCCCGCCGCGTGGGTTCTAAACCTGCAAGCCCTGGAATCGCACCAACCACGGCGTCACACTCGAGCGTTGCGACCTCGCAGGGGTCAGAAACCACTTGAACATCTGGCAAACTTTCTCGAGCTTGTTGAAGAATGCTCACGTCAACACTGACCAGCTTGGGTTTAAACTCGAGCGCCTGCTGCACCACCAAATCCAGATTTTTGCCCGCCGCAAGCCCCGCAACCCGCCAACCACGCCAGCGTACTACCTCAAGCGTTTGCGTACCGATAGACCCTGTGCTGCCAAGAATACTAATGGAATGACTCATTGACTCGAGATTATTGGGTTTGGGTTTGGGCTGCAAGTGACAAGTGTTTAATTGATCACTCGAGGCTCAATTACTGCTGGCACAATCTGCCCTCGAGCCTGCTCGAGTTCGGCTTTCACCAGGCTGAGTTGCTGTTGCAAAAACAAACGCTCGGCTTGAATCTCCTCGAGCGACTTGGATTGAACCACCGCATCGGATTTGAGTTGATTGACCAGTTCTTGCAATTCACGAAGGCGCTTTTTGATTTCCTCGAGCGTCAGACCAGTGCCGGGTTCGACTTTGACCATTAAAAGACCGCCACCGAGAGGTAATAATAGGCGACTGGCAGCGCAAACAACAGACTGTCCATGCGGTCAAGCAAACCACCGTGCCCAGGTAGAAAATTACCAGAGTCTTTGACGCCAAAACCGCGTTTGATCACACTTTCGGCAAGATCGCCGAGTTGTGCCGCACTTGAGACCAGAATCGCAAAAATCCAGATTTCAGAAAGTTTGACATCAGAAATGATCGGTCTGATCGCCTCAGACATGCCAAAGACCATCAACATGCTAAACAATAAACCTCCAAGCGCCCCCTCGAGCGTCTTGGCTGGACTGATTTCTGGTGCGAGTTTGCGCTTACCAAAACGACCACCGACAAAATACGCACCCGTGTCGCTGGCATAAGCCCCGACGGCGGTAATGATGATGTACCAGAAACCGACGTGATCATTTGGCGTGTACCGCAACAACATGCCAAACGAAATCAAGAATGGAATGTAAAGCACACCAAACAAACTGGTCATGATGCGCTCGAGCGGGCGTTCTGAAGGGCGAATCACTTCGACGATCATGACCCACATGAAATACGCCCACATGACAATTTCGCGCCAAGGTATACTTTTTAAATTTTCGGGCAGAATCGGCAGACTGGCGACCAGCATCAAGACGCCAAAAACATAGATGCTACGTCCACCCACGCTATAACCTTTGCTCCTTGCCATGCTGCGAAACTCGTGCAAGCCAATCACCACGGCAGGAACCGCCAAAATCATGGCACCAATCCAACCCAACCACAACATGCCGACCACGGTGCCAAAGGCAATCAAACCCCAAACGGCACGTTGTCCAATCTCCGAAGAGGTTCGGACGGGTTTGGTTTCAGGCGTTGTCGTACTTTCGTTCAAAGGAATCCTAAACTTGCTTGGAATGCAGTAGCTTAACGGAAAAACCGTGAATTCTGTGCGAACCTCAGATCAAAAATACGATGTGAGAACAGGTTTTACAAGATATGACGTACCGAAATCAGCTCCGGTACGTCATAAAAGCTATGGACAAAGTTTAAGACCCGAGAATATCGGCTTCTTTTTTAGTGAACGTCGCTTCGACCTTGGCAATAAACTCGTCAGTAATTTTCTGAACCTCGACCTCGCCGCGTTTGACTTCATCCAAGCTGGCGAGCTTGTCTTTCTCGAGCTGTTTAACCGACTTCATGGCGTCTTGACGCACATTACGAACCGCAACTCGAGCCTCTTCGGCGTAATTCTTGGCGTTTTTGACCAAGTCTTTGCGCCGTTCTTCGGTCAGGGCTGGAATCGTAATAAACAGCGAATCGCCTTTGTTGGCGGGGTTCAAACCCAAATCCGAATCCCTAATGGCTTTCTCAATACCCGCCAAGCTCGAGCGGTCAAACGGTGAGATCAGCAATGTTCGAGCGTCTGGCGCGGTGATGTTCGCCATTTGGTTGATCGGCATGGTCGAACCGTAATAGTCCATCGTGACTTTGGTCAGCATACTGGCATTCGCCCGTCCTGTACGAAGCACCGACAAGTGTGACTCCAAAGATTCGATGGCTTTGGTCATTCTGATTCGGGCATCTTCAAAAATGTCTTTCATTGTTGTGTCCTCCAAAAAGAGATTGTACTGCGAAAAATGCGGCTGAGAGCAGAGAGCGCATCGCTACAAACCTACTTTGGTTGATCGGCTTCATACTTCTCGCAACTTCACACACACTCGAGCGAACTCAATTGCTAAGCTCGCTGCTGATCAACGTCCCAACGTGCTCACCCTGCAAGAGTTTCTCGAGATTTCCCTGGCAGAACATGTCAAACACCACAATCGGCAGTTTTTTGTCCATGCAGAGCGTGATCGCGGTGGCGTCCATAACCTCGAGCCTTTTGCTGACAACCTCGATATGACTGAGGGTATCAAATTTTACGGCTGCAACATTTTTGCGCGGATCACTGTCGTATACACCGTCAACCTTATTTTTTGCCATCAATACCACGTCCGCCCCAATCTCGAGCGCCCGCAGCGTTGCCGCCGTGTCGGTGGTGAAAAACGGGTTTCCGGTCCCACCAGAAAAAATCACCACGCGGTCTTTCTCGAGGTGACGAATCGCGCGGCGGCGTATGTACGGTTCGGCAATTTGCGACATTTGAATCGCGGTTTGAACGCGTGTCGGCACGCCAGCCCGCTCGAGCGCGTCTTGGAGTGCCAGAGCGTTCATGTTGGTGGCGATCATGCCCATGTAATCGGCGGTGGCGGCGTCCATGCCCACACCATTACGTGCGCCGCGCCACAAGTTACCGGCACCGACCACGCAGGCGATTTGCACCTTCGGGGCGCTTTTCTTGGCATTTGCGATGGTGGTCGCCAAAGAAAAAGTGGCTTCTGGCGAAATGCCGAAGCCACCTTCTTGGGCGAGGAACTCGCCGGACAATTTGAGTAGTACTCGCTGTATCTTCATGCCCTCCGCCCTTCTAAAACGTAGGGGATGGTCTTAGACCATCCCCTACGAATACATTTACTTGTTTCCGATTTCAAATCTGGCAAAACGTTTGATGCTCGCACCTGCTGGCAAAACCTGAGTGATGGTCATGCTGTTGTCTTTGACGAACTTTTGCTCGAGCAAGACGTTTTCTTCGTAGAATTTAGACAGTTGACCTGCCACAATTTTCTCGATGATGTTCTCGGGTTTGCCCTCGTTGCGGGCTTTGTTGGTCAGAATATCGCGTTCTTTCTCGAGATCGGTGGTGTTGACCTCGTCGCGGGTCAGGTAACGAGGACGTTCGGCAGCAATATGAAGCGCAATGTCTTTGCCGATTTGGGCGTCGCTGACACCTTCAATTTCGACCAGAACGCCGATTTTGTCGTTTTGGTGAATGTAAGTCGTGACGAAACCTGAAGTTGCCACAAAACGTGCGGCACGGTTCAGAATTAAATTCTCACCAATTTTGGTGATGTTCTCTGCCAAATGATCGCCTAGCGTAATCTCTTGGTTCAAGAACTTCTGACTCGAGAGCACATCCATACCGATTGAGCCGTCCACCGCGCCGTTTTCGGCAACGTGACGTGCGAAATCCGCGACCATCGCTTGGAAATCAGCGTTACGGGCAACGAAGTCCGTTTCAGAGTTAATTTCAACCATGCCCGCAGTTTTACCGTCGGCGCTCAAGTAGGCACGAATCAAACCGTCGCTGGCTTCACGATCCGCTTTTTTGGCAGCTTTGACAATGCCGCGCTCGCGCAACAAGGCAACAGCTTTTTCCTCATCACCCTCTGCATCGGTCAAGGCTTTTTTGACATCCATCATGCCTGCGCCAGTCATCTCGCGCAGTTTTTTAATTGATTCCATCATCGCAATCACAACCTTTGATTCTCGAGCAACATTTCGCTCGGCAGTACGGTTAAAAGATTAAACTTGAACCTCGTCGGCTTCGACGATTTGCTCCAGCACCACTTGGCTGGTGACATTCTCGCCGCCGCCACGGCATTCGACGATCAAATCGCCCAAACGGCTGGTAATCAGTTGAATCGAACGAATCGCGTCGTCGTTGCCTGGAACGATGTAATCGATCACATCTGGGTCAGAATCGGTATCGGCGAGCGCAACCACTGGAATACCCAATTTCTGAGCTTCTTTAACGGCAATCGCTTCCTTGGTAGGATCAATCACGAACAAGCAGTCAGGTAAACGGGTCATGTTACGAATGCCACCCAAGTAACGGTGCAGACGCTCGAGTTCGGCTTGCAACAACACGCGCTCGGCTTTTGGACGGGCGTTGATTGCCCCAGTTTCAAACTCAGTCTCGAGTTGCTTCATGCGTTCAATACGACCTCGAATGGTTTTGAAGTTGGTTAACATGCCACCCAACCAACGTTGGTTGATGAACGGCATTCCCGAACGACGCGCCTCGAGTTCGGTGATTTCTTGGGCTTGTTTTTTGGTTCCGACCATCAAAATGACTTTGCCTTGCTCGGCGACGCTTTTGACAAAATCAAAGCTGCGATCAAGTTGCTTGAGGGTCTTTTGCAAATCGATGATGAAAATACCGTTGCGTTCAGCAAAAATGAAACGCTTCATCTTTGGATTCCAACGTTTGGTTTCGTGACCAAAGTGCACACCAGCTTCGAGCAGTTGCTTCATGGACAAGTACGACATCGTTCTCCTATTTTGAAAGCGTTGAACCGCGTGAAATTTGAAAACCCGAGTTTTGGCTCGTTGGGGACGCTTTCTGCCCCTTTGATTGCTCGAGAGTTCCGATTCAGAACTGTTTCAGATTGAAACAGCCCGAAAGAGTGTACCTTAGAAGCTAGGTTTTGACCAGAGCGACCATTTTAGGGGATTTTGTTGCTCGAGTCACATTTTGACTCTCATCCGAAGCGGTTTATACTTAAGCGACATGCACCCAGAACTCTTTAAAATTGGTACTTTCGCCGTCGCCTGGTACGGCGTGCTCATCACCCTTGGCGTTTTAATCGGCGCAGTAATCGGTTCGCGCATTGCCGAACGGCGTGGTTTAAACGCCAACCTGATGAGTGACATGATCTTTTGGGCGGTTTTGTGGGGGGTTGTTGGTGCTCGAGTGGTTTATGTACTGACCAGTGCCTCGCAATTTACGCAAAATGCGGACGAGCCATTTTTCACCTGGTTGATTCGTTTAATCAATATCCGAGAGGGTGGTCTGGCGATTCATGGTGGTTTGATCTTTGGTATTGGGGCGCTTTACTATTATCAACGCCGTTACAAAATTAATTTTTATCAGTACGCCGATTTATTTGTGCCTGGCGTGGCACTCGGCATCATCGGTGGACGTTTGGGCAATTTTTTTAATGGCAACGATACCGTTGGACGTTTAACCGCGTCACCTTTGGGTTGGACGTGGCCCAATACTGGCACCAGCATCTTGGGCATTTTTAACGGCGAACGCAACTGGCAGGGACTCTCGAGCTTATGTTTCGTGAATGGTGAAACCAGAAATGGTGTGGATTGCTTGTTGAATCAATCTGCGGTTCGCGGTCCAGTTCACTTGACCCAAATTTACGGTGTGTTTATCGGCGTTGCGCTCACGATTGCTGCCTTTTACTGGTTGCGCTCAAAACGTCCTGGTTGGGTGTTCTGGCAGTTTATTTTCTGGTACAGCTTGCTGCGTTCGGTGGTCGAAGAAACCTTTAGGCTCAACCCGTTATTCCTTAAGGTTTGGATTGACGATGGTCCCAAAGGCTTGGGCGTTGGTTTGCTGACCCTGACCCAAATTTACTCGATTCCGTTGTGCTTGCTGGCGCTTTTCATGCTCTGGCGAATTGGCAAACAACCAGAACAACCTTGGGGCGACGGTGTGCCAGTTCTCAAGCCGAACACCCCCAATAATCTGATCTCGAGCGCCAACCCAGGGAAGTAACCATGAGCAGTCCCAACAGTACCCAAGCCAAGCTTGCGGTGGTGATTCTTGCGGCAGGGCAAGGCACACGCATGAAAAGCCAATTGCCCAAAATGTTGCACGAGGTTGCTGGACGCCCGCTGCTCGAGCACGTCATCAATGTCGCCAAAGCCCTGGGACCCGAAAAAATTGTGGTCGTGACGGGTCACGGCGCGGAACAAATCGAAACTCATTTTGCCAAAGCGGGCGTGGTTTTTGCTCGGCAACACGAACAACTCGGTACGGCGCACGCCTTCAGGATGGCGCAACCCGCCCTTGAAGGATTTGACGGCGAGATCGTGGTGCTTTACGGCGACACCCCACTGATGCGTGCCCAGACCTTACGCGGTGCGCTCGAGCTTCACCGTTCAAACCAGGCTGGCATGACCGTCATCACCTCCGAACTCGAGAATCCAAAGGGTTACGGGCGGATTTTGCGCGATGCGAACGGTGAGGTGTTTAGAATTGTTGAACACAAATCGGCAACCGTGGCGCAAAAACTGATTAAAGAATGGAATTCGGGCATGTACGTCTTCTCGAGCAGAGCCTTCACGCTCGCCTCGAGTATTGGGAACGACAACACCGCCAAAGAATTTTATTTGACCGATATTCTCGAGAAGTACCGTCAAGTTGGAGACAGAGCGCTGGCGTTTAAAATAGCCGATGCCGCCGAACTCGAGGGAGCGAATGACCGGGTGCAACTCGCGCAAGCCGACACGGTTTTGCGCAACCGCATTCGTGAGCACTGGATGCGCGAGGGCGTAACCCTGCGTGACCCAACCAGCATTTACATTGATGACACTGTGACCCTCGAGCCTGATGTGATTATTGAACCTGGCGTGATTTTAAAGGGTCAAACCAGCATTGCCAGAGATTCGATTATTGGGGCTTACAGCGTGATTTCAGATTCTGTGCTGGCAAACAACGTGTCGGTCAAACCCCATACTGTGCTCGAGAACGTCACGATGCACCAAGGCAGCGATGCGGGACCATTTGCCAGGCTTCGTGGCGGTGCAATCTTGGAGCGCGACGTACATGTCGGCAATTTCGTCGAAATTAAAAACAGTCGGCTCGAGCAGGGCGCAAAAGCGGGTCATTTGGCGTACCTTGGCGACGCGCGAATCGGTGCGGAATCCAACATTGGCGCGGGAACAATTACTGCCAATTATGACGGCGTCAACAAACACCACACCGACATCGGAAAAGGCGTGTTTATTGGCAGCAACAGCACCATCATTGCTCCTCGAGTGATTGGTGACGGTGCATTTGTGGCTGGTGGTAGCACCATCAGCGATGACATTCCCGACGGCGCAATTGCGATTGCTCGGGGCAAACAACGCAACATTGAAGGTTGGGCAGAAAAATACTGGCGCAAAGCGCTCGAGGTGGTTAAACCAGAAAAAATGAAGATCATTCGGATTTGGCTCGAGGGTAAAGATCACTAAATTGAAGTCAATTGAATTTAAACAATAACCTGTGCGTCAAAATCGAATCCTTTATTCAGTTACAACTGTTGCTCGAGTCCAAGCTGGTTTGAGTGCAAAGATTTCCGAATAGCACGAACAATCTTCATCATGCGCCCCAGGCAAAAACCCTGTGCTAACCAAAAATTCGCGCGCAATTTCGCCGCCCGTAAAAACAAAAGTTTTTTTGAACAACCGCCGCCAACCATCCAAATCGCGCGGATGATTAAACTCGAGCCACGTTAAAAACAAACCGTGTTCGCGCTGTATCTCGAGAATGCGTTTGGCGTTTTCGATGGCTGCATTGATTTTTAAACGGTTGCGAATGATGCTCGGGTCAGACATTAACCGATCAAAGTCTTCCTCGTTAAACGCCGCGACTTGCTCGAGGTTAAAATTGGCATACGCTTTCTGAAAACCCTCACGTTTTTTCAAAATGGTTTCCCAGGATAAACCCGCCTGATTGATCTCGAGGATCAAACGCTCAAACAATTGATCGTCATTTAAAATCGGGAAACCATACTCGAGGTCGTGATAATCCGTATGAACCTGGTGCAAGCGACCCAATCTGACGGCGGCGCAATAGGAATCTGACATGCTCAAGTTTACTGGATCGTGCCAGAACTTCAAACGCTCGAGATTAAACTCGAGGCTTGCCAAAACACAGCCTTTGCCCTTAAACTCCGTACAGCTTTTAAATCAGTCCCGAGAGGCTGAAAAGGGAGGAAATATGAACAGTACCCGTTTCATCCCACGCCATTGCGCT
>JANMUC010000683.1:0-20923 GCA_031391225.1 Deinococcales bacterium | reverse complement strand
CTCCAAAGTCAAGAATGCGTTTGTCTTTCTCGAGAACACCACACGCGGGCAGGGATTGACCAATGCTCGAGAATTCAGGGAGTTATGGGAAAAGCTCGAGCTTTAAACTTTAGGAACAACACCAACCACGTTAAACATTCCAGGTTGCGCCTGATCGGTCAGTGCCACCATCGCGTTCATCAATGGCACAATCTCGAGATGAACCCGCATCGCTTGAACATCTTCCAAGCTGTGCCACGCGCCCAAAGATTGAAACACCTCGAGGTTTTCGGTGCTTTGAATCAAGGTCATGTTTGTAGCGGGTGGTTGCGGCAGTCGTAAAAATGCCAAGCACAACGCTTGCCACGCGTCAATGAACCCTTTTTGCTCGTCGCTCGAGACTCGGAAGACTGCCAGGGTGAAAATGCTCGAGTTGGGTTTCATGACATCAGTTTAGATTACCCTCACCTGCTTTTCTTGCTTCATTTGAGGCAACATGCGCGAAACGGGTCGGGTACGGAATTCTAAAACCGTCTGAATGCTCGAGCACGAATTCTAGGGCGTTATCAACGTTGCACAAATGCCCTGGCGAGACGTAAATCAATTTGGTGTTGCGTCTTGATCTCAAGGCAAATCCCAGCGTTTCGCCGCTCGAGGACACCACGGGTTCTCGTGCGCCAGCCTCGAGCGCCACGTCTTTGTACTTTCCAGTGAGGGGTTGTTTGGCGACGCCCAAGGATGTTTTCTCGAGTTGCACGCCCAACTGTGTGGCGATTCCGGCGCGTCGTGGGTGCATCAAACCGTTGCCATCGCACCAGATCAGGTCGTAACTGCCTTTTAACTTCTCGAGTGCCGCCAAAATGACTGGGGCTTCACGAAATGCCAGAAAACCAGTGCGGTACGGAATGTCGGGCTTCATGGTGGCGGTGGCAACCTCGAGCGGTTTTGGATTGCCGCGCTCGATCAAAACTGCCGCCGCAAAAAGTGGCGCATCATCGCCTTGCAAAAAAGAGTTGGCGCTCATGTCCACTGCGACAAAACGCTTCACATGCTCGAGTGAACCCTCAAACACTGCTTTCTGGGCAATCTCGAGTTGTTGCTCGCGCATTTGGTCAAAAGTCATTTCACAGCTCCGTTCTGATCTGCCAAAGTTCTGGAAACAAGACAATATCCAGGGCGCGACGCAAGTAAGGCACGCCAGCCGTACCGCCCGAACCAGCTTTAAAACCGATCACGCGTTCGACGGTGGTCAAATGGTTAAAACGCCAACGTCTAAAATTGTCCTCAACATCAATTAATTTCTCTGCCAGCGCATACAAATCCCAGTATTTTTCGGTGTTGCGGTACACCTCGAGCCAGGCGAGTTTTACATGTTCATTGGCTTGATGCGACTGCGTAAAATCCCTGGTCAACAATTCGTCTGGAATTTTTAAGCCGTGTTGGTGCAATAAGCCAATTGCCAGATCGTAAATGCTGGGTTGCTGCATTGCATTCTCGAGCAGCGCATAATGTTCGGCTTGATGCGCGTGGGGTTTGAGCATGAAGGCTTGCTTGTTGCCGAACAAAAATTCGATCAAACGATACTGATGCGATTGAAAACCTGAAGCCTGACCAAAACTCGAGCGAAAAGTTAAATAATCTGTGGGCGTCATGGTTTTTAAAACTTCCCAAGCGTTGGTCATTTGCTCCTGCGCCCTTGAAACCCGTGCCAGCATTTTCATGGCAGGTTCGATGTTGTTCTCCAATAAGCATTTCATGGCGCTTTGCAGCTCGTGGATAATTAATTTCATCCAAAGTTCGGACACCTGATGGATGATGGTGAACAACGGTTCGTCGTGCGTGTCGGTCAACATGGTCTGTGCGGACAGCAGTTGCTCGAGTTTTAAGTACGAGCCGTAATCGAACTTGTCTTTCAGGTCGGTATGGGCGCTGGCAAAAGTAGAATCGGAGTTTGCTTGGGTCATGCTTTAGTTTAAGACTCCAAACCTATTCAGTGTGACAAACGCAAACCTTCAAGAACGGGTAGAATCTCGAGTTGACACTTCTCGGGTATCCTCGGGAAGAACTTCAAGGAGGCTTTCATGAAATACGAACTCGCACCTCTGCCATACGCTCACAATGCGCTCGAACCTCATATTGACGAGCAGACCATGCAAATCCATCACGGCAAACACCATCAAGCTTACGTCAACAACCTCAATGCCGCGCTCGAGAAGCACCCAGAGATCACGGCAACGCTCGAGAGTATGTTGGCTGACCTCTCAAGCGTTCCTGAAGACATTCGCGGACCTGTTCGCAACAACGGCGGCGGACACTGGAATCACAGCTTCTTCTGGGACCTCATGACCCCAGGTGGCGCGAACGCTCCAGTCGGCAGTCTTGCAGAAGCCATCACCGCAACCTTCGGCGGACTTGATGCCTTAAAAGAAAAAATCAATGCCGCCGGCGTGGCTCGATTCGGTTCGGGCTGGGCATGGTTGGTCGTCAAGGGCGGCAAGCTCGAGGTGGTCAGCACCGCAAACCAGGACACCCCGCTCGAGTTGGGCGCGACAGGCGTCTTGGGTGTGGATGTCTGGGAAC
The DNA here is from genome assembly GCA_031391225.1 of Deinococcales bacterium. Classification (GTDB taxonomy): domain Bacteria; phylum Deinococcota; class Deinococci; order Deinococcales; family JAAFIG01; genus JANXTZ01. The sequence continues at coordinate 18,364 of JANMUC010000683.1, read as the reverse complement.
ACGCGTACTACCTGAAGTACCAGAATTTGCGTCCGAAGTATCTCGAGGCTTGGTGGAATGTGGTCAATTGGGACAAGGCGCAAGCAAACTTCTCGAAGTAAGTGAATATCAAAAAGTCACTCCACTTGTTGGGGTGACTTTTTTATTCGGCGGCTCGAGTTTGATGCGTTGTGGCTGCTCGAGAATGAAGGGTTGTGATTTCAAAATCCTGTATGGTGAAGCTTATGGGCTTTTCTTTAAAACATTTTGTTCTGCTCTTGTTGATTTGTAGCGCTGTGCTCGTCTCGTGCAATTCAGTGCTGTTTTTCCCAACGATTAACACACCCGCTCCCGCGCATCTTAAATACTTTGGGCATTTTTTCGTCGATGTTGAAGTTGATGATCCACACGACACGACCAACAAGATGAATTTTACCGATGAGGTTGCCTCGTCCTCGAACCTGGCGCAAATGACTGCCTACTATGCCGGTCAAGACTTACGTACGCGGATCAAGGCGATGAATGACTTGTGTGTCAAGCCTTTTTTATCGCTCCAGGAAATTTTTTTTGATCGTGTTGACAAGGCTGCACCGAGCGGTACGCGGTTTGCCCTGGTCTCTGATTATCAAAGTCGTTGGGAAACTTTCAAGACGACCAATGCGGGTTCGCTCGAGGCAGGCAGCATTGGAGCGTTTTACCTGGTAGACGAACCAGTTTGGAATGGCGTGACTTTTGGCGATCTCGAGACCATCGCCCAGATGGTCAAACGCGATTTCCCCAGCGTGCCAACGTTGATCGTTGAAGCCTATCCTGTACTCGATTCGCTGCGTGTGCCCACCAGCATTGACTGGATCGGTTTTGACCGTTATGAGGTTTTCAAACCGTCAACCGATGCCTCCTATCTGGCACAGCTTGCAACCTTGAAGTCCAAACGTTCAACGCCAGACCAAAAGCTTTTCTTGGTGATTGACGACCAGTGGATTCCCGAATATGGACAGCTTGGCGTTTCAGCCAGCCAAATGAGCGCCACCATCCAAGATTATTATGATCTTGCCGCGTCAGACCCAGAAGTTGCAGGATTGCTGGGATACCGTTGGGCTGGTAATGCTGGAGACCCAGCCATTGGGGTGCGCGATATGCCTCAGAACATCATTGACCTTAATGTCAGTATTGGCAAGCGGATCAAAGCCAACAATTCGCCTTGCTCAAAGTCTAAAGCGCCTTAAATTAAATTCCTAAATCGTGTGGGAAGTTCAGACTTTAGTCCAACCCGAGGGAGCAAAAGTTGTGCTGGGTGAGCTTGTCTACAATTGAATTTGGGCGAGTATTCTCTTGAGTGATGAGTGGGATTTTTAATCTGCTGGCTCGAGTTTAAAGGGAATTTTTTACACTTTCTCGACCTTCGGTTGACACCATTTCAAAACTGTGTATACTCAGTATATGAACATGCACAGTGAATTCGTCATCTCACAAACCGATGGACGACCGATGTACCTGCAAATCATGGAGCACATCAAACAACGCATTGCCGTCGGCGACTGGCAACCCGGCTTCGAGCTGCCTTCAATCCGGCAACTCGCCATCAGCACCCGCGTCAGCGTCATCACCATCAAACGCGCCTACCTCGAACTCGAGCGTGAAGGCGTGATCGTCACGCAGCACGGCAAAGGCTCAAGCGTGGCGAACACCCCCAACCTCGTACCGCAACTCTACGAACAACAATTCGGGCAGCACCTCGAGCAAACTGTGCATTACGCCAATCTTTTGGAACTTGGCACCCAAGAACTGCTGAACCGTGTCCGTATGGCGGCTGAGAAGTACGAAGAGGAAACGGTATGAACGAGTTTGCCCTGCAATTCAAAAACGTTAAAAAAGCTTACAAGTATTTTAAACTTGACCTCGAAAAACTCGAGTTGACCACGGGCAGCATCATGGGTTTTATTGGCGCGAACGGCGCAGGGAAATCCACGACCTTGCGCTTATTGATGGGATTGATTCGTCAGGACAGCGGCGAGATTGAAGTGCTCGGACAGAAAGTCTCGAGCAACGACACGGCTGCCAAATGGGATATCGGTTATGTCTCTGAGGACATGCGGCTTTACAATGCCGCGACCCTCGAGTGGCACATGAATTTTATCCCTTCGATTTACCCCAGTTGGGATAATGCTTATGCCAAGCAGTTATTAAAACGTTTTGACCTGCGCAAAGAACAAAAATTGAGAGGTTTCTCGCACGGGCAACGCGTTAAAGCCACGCTACTGCTGGCGCTCGCCCGTCGCCCCCAATTATTGGTGCTCGACGAACCGACCACCGGACTTGACCCCATCGCCCGCAGCGAAGTCCTGAACGAACTGATGGCGGTGCTCGCCGACGATCAACGTAGCGTCTTGTTCTCCTCCCAGAACACCCTGGATGTCGAACAAATCTCCGATCAGATCACCTTCATAGACCGAGGAAAAATCGTCAACTCGAGCGACAAAGAAAGCTATCTTCAGCGCTGGCGACGCGTCAGACTCGAGCCGTAGTGAAGTTTTAAGTGTCTTGTTTTACGTGTTGCACATGTTCAGAATGATTACTTTTTTCTTCATCGCAGGTTTTTTTGCCCGCATGAGTCTCGAGCGTCTTGGACTAAGAAATTTTGCATTTGATCGTCTAAAACGAATCGCACTGCCTTTGGTTGTCGCTTGGCTACCGATTTTTATGGCGATTGTTGCCGTGTCGATTTGGAGCGCCACCATCGCCAACGGTGGAAAACCACTTCCAGCAAGCCCGCAACCTGCCTTAAACGCCAGCAACTTCCCGCTGACGCACTTGTGGTTTTTGTACGTGCTGCTGATTTTTTACGTGATCTTCGTGGTTTTGCATGTTGCATTCCACAAAAATGTTTTGCTGTCTCGAGTTTTAAAAAGTCTTGTGCAAATCATTCTTGGTTGGGGCGGTGTGGTTTTGATTGCTCTGCCCATGATCCTCAGTTTCTACTTTAATCCGTCGTGGTTGATGTGGTTTGGCATTCCAACACCCGACACGGGTTTGCTGCCGAACACTTCCGCGCTTGGTTGGGAGGCTCGAGTGGTCTTGGATGCTCAAATTCCCATTGATTTTGGTTACAGCCTTCGCCATCCTTTTCTCGAGTTACCAATTGCTTGTGCGGTACAGCTTTGTTGGGGTAGTTTTGAATGGCAAACGCGTAAAGCGCAAACAAAATTTACCTGCCGCCAAAACCTCGAGTTTAAAGATTTAGATCATGGTTTACCTTGTGGCAACCAGCACCGCAGAACCGATCATTGCCCCACCTGCGACTTGGTTGGTGAGGCGACGGGCTTTGACAGATTTCATGAAACTTCTCAACCGATCTGCCAACAAGGCATAAACCGTGGCAATCACAATCATCAGACCGGTCAAGGTTGCACACAATGCCAAGTACATCGTCAGGTTGAGGTTGTGAACATCGACCACGGTGGGCAGAACGGCAACGTAAAAAACGATGGCGTTGGGATTGCTGATACCAAGCGCAAAACCCGTCAAGGCGTCGTTCCAAGAAACCTTCTTGCCCAAATCTCGAGCCTGGGAGGTACCAGAGCTGCACCACATTTTGATGCCTGCCCAGATTAAATAGGCTACGCCAGCAAATTTTAGAACCACAAAAAACGTCCCAAAGGTTTTGGCAATGGCAGCCAAACCAAGCACCACCAAGGTTAGGAGCGTTAACTTTGCCAGCACAATTCCGAAGGTGTAAGGCACTGCGGCAAACCGCCCTCCAGACAGTGCACGACTGAAAATGGTCATGGTGTCAGGACCAGGGGTGAATGCCGAAACTGTAAACACCAATCCAAAAAGCAACACGCTAGAAAGCACACCATCACCTCGAGATTTCTGAATGCGCTCGAGAAACCGCAACGCTCGAGCGGTGTTTTTTATGCGGGGAACAGACTGCCTTGACGCAATTCGGCGGTGGCTTTGTTTTGCGCCAACACGTTGGCAAAACGCTCGATCAATTCTGGATCGTAAATTTTACCCGATTCAAAACGCATTCGCTCCAAGGCTTCGCGGCTGTTCAGTTCCTCGCCGCGCTCAGAGGTCAGGCTGTCATAGGCGTTGGAAATCGCAATGATTCTCGAGAAGATCGGAATGGCGTTGCGGCTTAATTTTTTTGGTGCGCCCGTACCATCCCAGTGCTCGAAGACGTGCAAAATCCCAATTCTTGAAGCCTCGAGTTCTTGAACGTGCGAGAGAATATTAAAGCCCAACCCAGCAACGGCAGCAGGCTCGAGTCCCTCACCGCTCAAACGCCCGAGATTATGAAGCATGGCGGCAAACCAGACATCGTTTTGTTCTTGGCTCGAGAGTCCAATTTCGCGTGCCAGCGCCATGGCGTAACTGGTCACGCGCTGGGCGTGACCAAGTTGGGTGAAGTCTTGGGCTTCGATGGCTTCAATGAACGCCAAGGTCAAATGCCAAGCCAGTTGACGGTGGTACGAAAGTTGACGAATCAAGGTCAAACTTTGCGTCACTACCCAAGACCAGCGTTGCACCGCCTCGAGCACGGTGGGTTCAAAACTTTGATTGCCGTAAGCGTCCAGCACCAACGCGCCAAGCACACCCTTATTGCCAGTATCGCGCATTGGGGCGATCAGGGCATTGCGAACCTCGCGCAAGCCCATTGCGCCCAATTTGGCACGGACTTCGGCGACGTTGGGGTTGAACAAATCACCAGACAAATTGCTCGAGATTCGCGGCGTGCCATCATTCCAAGGTCCGACCAATTCAAGATCAACAAAGTCCTGGCTGTAGCCTTTGACCGCCGCGATTTTATCCGTGCCTTGACGAATCACCGCATAGGCTCTGGTGGCGGCTGGCGCGAGTTCGAGCGCATGATTGAGCGCCAACTCGAGAAGCTGTTTTTCGGAGCGCACCGTTAAAAGTTCGGCAGCCGCTTTGATGGAATCGGCGGTGGTTTGTGGGCTTGCCTCTTCGCGTTTACGACGGAACATAGGCTTAGTATACGGTCTGAGGGCAAAAATTGACTAGAATTTTCAGAAAAACTCGAGGGACGGTTTTGACAGCCGTCCCTCGAGTTTTAAGAAAAACGCCCAAGACACTTAAGCATTAAGCGTTTTTTTGTGCTCAGAGCTTACGGGTTTGCATTTCCAGGAGTCAGCGTCGCTGTTAAAGCCCAATCGGTGGCGGCATTGTTGGTATCTGTGCCATTTGGTGTACGAATTAAAGCTCCAATGGTTGTATTGCTATCAGCAGTTGCTGTCGCTAAGACTGTGCCTTCAACCAAATTGAATGTTCCAGTCAGACCAGTTAAGGTCACGGCTGTCATGCTTCCTTCATAACTAAAAGCATCAATCAATGTATTGGTGTTGGTATTGACCAAAGCCAGACCATCTGGCGCACCATTTTGGATTTGGTCATTTGCTCCGACAAAGGCAATTTCTACTGTTGCGTTGATTGTACCGAGGGTTGCTGTATTGGCAATCACCAAATACCCACCTGCTGCCAGTGAACCTCCAGAGGTTAGATCAATGGTGGTGTAATTGAGATTATTTGATCCATTTACTAAAAATAATTTAATGCCTGAAAGCGATATGGCTGAACCTGTTGGATTATAGATTTCAATGTACTCTGCGGTATCTGTACCAACTTGGTCATAGTCAATTTCGTTAATAACCAAACCAGAAACGCTGACTGGATTGACTGTAACAGCCTGAGTTGCACTGGCACTTTGCGTGTTCGCATCCGTCACCGTTGCTGTAATCGTGTAATTCCCTGTGCTTGAGAAAGTATGGGTTGCACTGGTCGCGCTGACCCCAAGATTATCAACGGCTGAACCGTCACCCCAGTCCACGGTCAAAGCCGTGATGCTCGAGCCTGAAGCTGGGGCAGCAGTGACAGTCAGGGTGTACGTGGTGTTGACCGTGACGCTGCTTAAGCCATTGACGCTGATGGTGGGGCTTGGCAGGGTTACAGCGACGGCTTTGGTGGCGTTCGCGGTCAGGGTGTTGGCGTCGGTAACAGTCACCGAAATCGTGAAATTCCCTGTGCTGGAGAACGTATGCGTGGCGTTGGTAGCACTCACGGCAAGATTTTCAAGCGCTGAACCGTCACCCCAATCAACACTTAAACCCGTCAAACTCGAGCCTGATGCTGGTGCAGTCGAAATCCCAAGCGAATAACTGACGCCCGTGTTCGTGCTGCTTGAGCCTGTCAAACCGACGGTTGGACTGGCGGGTGCGGTGAGGTTCAGTCCAATCACCACGGGGTCGTGGTCGCTCGAGCGAAAGGCATCGGCGGCGTACAAACTGGTGACTTGTCCTGCGGTTTTGAATTCAGTGTTGTAATCCAGCACGCTCGGTTCGTCGCTGTTGATATGCCATTTTTCGGCGGCTGTCACCTGACCAAACATGTTCGAATTAGCAAGCGCATGATCGAGCGAACCCCATTGTCCGCTAAAAACATACGAGTAACTGGCGGTTGGTAATAAGTTGCTGTAACCCGCCGTCTCGAGCGTGGTCAGCGGATCTTCTTTGTGATACGCATTGAAATCACCGAATAACAAAAAGTCAGGGTCGGTTGTGCCTGTTGGGTTGGTGGACAGCCAATCGCGTAAATCTCTGGCGTTGTTGGTGCGTGTGCCGTTAGCCAAACCCTGACCGTCCAAAGCATCCGCATCGTTGACACCGCCTGCGCTCGAGCTTTTGGATTTGAAGTGGTTCATGACGCCAGTGAACACTGCGCCGCTCGAGTTTTGCCTAAAGGTTTGCGCCAATGGTTTACGACCCGTTTTGCCGTCGTTGACAGTTGGTGGGTCATCGAATGAACCCGTACCAAAACCTGTTGCGGGTGCAGCCGCCGCACCGATTGGGGTCACGCTGGCGGGCTTGTAAATAAACGCGACCTTAATCGCGTCACAACCCACGTTCGGACTGCTAATTGCCGCATACGTTCCCGCACCGGCAACGACATTGATCGCATTGACCAGATTGTTGATGGCATTCGTGCTCGAGTCGGCATCGTTTTCGATTTCGGTCAGACCGAAAACATCGGCATTGATGCCAACAATGGCTTGCACGATTTTGTCGCGTTGACGCGTGAATTCGGCGGCGTTGGTCGCACCCCTGGAGGTGATCGTGTTGCTGCAACCCACGGGTCGGGAAATGTTCACCACACCAAGTTCGGTGAAGAAATTCAGCACGTTAAAGCTCGAGACGCGCAATGTTCCACCCACAGCAGGCGCGGTGCTCGAGCGGGCGTTGACGGCAGTAAAATTCACGGCGCTGTCGGTTTGCAATCTGTACACGGGCAAGCTACTGGGGTCGGTTGTGCCGCAAGTGCTGGCATTGCAACCCTCGTTGAGGATACCAGCCAAATTGTCCACGGTATCGCCACCGCGCAAGGTGTTGCTGGCGGAAAGAGGGTTGCCACCACGTCCGAACAGAATTGGATCAGGGTTTTGTTTGGCGCTGGCGTCATCCAAGTAAATGCGGCGCTTGGCAAGTTCGATCAGGTACGCGGCATAACCTGAAACGCTTGGCGTATTAAATGCCGTGAAATTGTCAAAACGTCCATCAGTACCCGTTTGGTTGCTTGCGCCATCTGCCGCCAAAACCACCTGCCCAAAACGCCCCAGTTGAAAGTGTTCGGTCACGGTCAGGGTGTTGGTAAACCGTGCCCTCATGCCCTCAAATTTCTCGAGGTCAGCCAGATTTGCTACAGGCAAACTGATGTCGGTCACGGCAGGTTGAGCAGTCGTGCCAAGTTTGGTGGCGGTCACCGTGCCAGAAATTTGCGTGGCATTGTTAAACTCTGCGACTGTGCCAGTCACGCGCACCAGATCGCCAGCCGCCAAATCGGGCGCGGTTGGGGCGAAAACAAAAATACCATCCGAAGAATTGGTATTGCCATCACCGTCGGCGTCTTGCACAAAAAAACCGTTCAATTTGGTGATCGCAGGAGGTCCAACACTGTTCTGAAAATCACCGACCACCACGCCCTCAAAGGTTGGCGCGGTGGCAACCAAACCACTCGAGCTTGCCGTCCCTTGAATCGTGCCGATCTCGGTCAGTTTGGCGCAAGTTGGCGTACCCACACCTTGAATTAAACAAATTGGGTTGAGGCTGGTCAAAATGTTTCCAGTGCGAAACGAATTGGCGCTCGAAGAAGTTTCACCGTCGCTGCCAACCAAAAACGTTGCTGCACTTAAAGCCGCCGCTCGAGCATCGGCGGCGCTGGTCGTGTCATCAAGCCCACGCGTGACACGGCTGGCAGATTCGTTTGAAAGCACAAAATTCGCCACAAAACGGTACGGGTTGCTCGAGTTGGTGAAACTCGATTCTGGCACGCGGTACGAAACCGTGATTGTTCCCGTGCCACCGTTTGGAATGTTGCGCCCACCGCTCGCGTTCCGAGCCACAAAACCGTACTCGAGAATGTTGTCCGCCGCTAAAACCACGCCTAAACCTAGAGCTTGGCTTTGCAAACTGCTGACTTCATTCGGTTTGAAAGCTTGAAAATCGGCACGATTTGCATCAACCGCTAAAGTGGTTGGTGTGAGTAACGTCATGGCGTGCGTGGGCAGCAAGCTTTGCGCGGCTGCATCGGTGGTGATTGCTCCGCCACCAAAGTTCACCAGGTTTTTGATGGCTGTGCCGCCCAGGCTACTTCCTGATTGGTTGTAAGCGTACAGCGTCAAATGATCAAAATCTGTGCCTGAGTTGTTGGTCACATTGAACGTCGCACTGAGGTAACGGGTGCTGGTTGCAGTAAATGCAAAATCGCTAAAGGTGCTTGCCGTAAAACTGGCAGCATTGTCTGGCAGCGCCGCTCGAGTCGAAACTTTGGCTTTGCCGCGCGTATTTGCGGGATCAAAACTCAGTTCGACCGTGCCAAGCACGGTGCTGTTCGAGGAGGGTACAGGTTTTGTTGGAATTGCTGCTGGGGCTTGGGAACATGCCATAAATGCCAAGATTGGCGCGAACAGGAAGAGCATTTTGGCATTCACAGTTCTACCCCCAATTCAGACGGGACAAAATTCTCACCAATCGAAAGCGTGACCCCAGTGGCGAGTTCCCAAGCATCATGAATCTCGAGTTTTGGAGATTGATACGGTGTTTTGATGGCTTTGCTTTGGCTGTCTGGTCTTTGCATTCTTATTCCTCCCGAAACTTGAACCCGAGGTATAAAGTGTACTCGAGTACACATCACTTCACTGCCTATCAGTGATTTGTCAGATTACTTTATTAGTCTTCAAGCAATGTGTCATGAGGGAGTCAACTCCAGCCCGTAATCCCGTGTGATACGATTCGCGCCATGCAGGACTTCAAAACCCAACTCAAAATTGCCCTCGACAAACTCCTCCCCCCTGAAGCCTCACACCTCGAGATCGTGATTCAAGACACGCCCGTCGGCAAACCAGGCGATTACGGCACGCCATTGCCGTTCTTGCTGGCAAAAGTATTACGCGCCAACCCCGTGCAAATCGCCGCAGACCTGGCAAGCAAAATCGAACTGCCCAAAGGTGTCGCTCGAGCCGAAGCCGTTGGACCGTACCTGAACTTTTTTGTGGATGCCGCCAGTTTTACCCAAGATGTGGTCAACTCGAGGTACGCCGCCACGCCAAAAAATCAAAAAGTGATTGTCGAGCACACCAGCGTCAACCCGAACAAAGAATGGCACGTCGGACATATTCGCGGTGCGCTTTTGGGCGACGCGATGGGCAAAATTTACCGTGCCGCAGGGTATGAAGTTGAGATTCAAAATTACATTGACGACACTGGACGCCAAGCCGCCGAAAGCATTTACGCCGCAAGCCGTTATCACGGTGCAAACTGGCTCGAGATTTACGCGAACCTGCCAGAATCTAAACTACGACTCGACCATTGGCTCGGTGAATCTTACGTGCGCCTCAACAAAGAATTCCCCAAAAACTCAGCTCAAAAACTCGAGATTGAACCCGAAATTGCCGTTGTGATTCATGCCCTCGAGCGCGGCGAATTGCGCCCTATTGTCGAAAAAATTGTTCACGCGCAACTCGAGACGGCATACAGCCTTGGTATCGAATACGACCTGCTGGTTTGGGAATCGGATGTGGTCAAAGAAGGCTTTGTCAAAACCGCGCTCGAGATTTTTGGAGACAGACTGCAAAGCCCCACTGAAGGCAAGTATGCAGGTGCAAAAGGCGTGGACATGACCCCGTTCATATCGGGGCAACAAGAACCGTTTAAAGTTTTGGTACGCGGCAACGGCACGTTCGTTTACGAAACCAAAGACATTGCTTACCATTACTGGAAACTCGGGTTTTTTGAAGGACTCGAGTATCAAAAATTTGCTGTTCAACCCAGTCAGAAAACATTGTGGACTTCAGTACCTAAAGGCGAACATGAACCTGAAGGTCATAAATTTGCGCATGGCAACCTTGTAGTGAACGTGATTGACGCTCGACAACAATTTCCGCAGATGGTCGTCAAAGCAGGATTGTCGCTCGTCAGTGATGGCACGTATGCTTTAAAACACCATCATTTAGCCAATGAAACGGTACTACTCGAGGGTGAAACCATGAGCGGACGGGATGGAACAACAATCCCAGCCGATGAAGTTGTTGCACAAGCTAAATCTCGAGCACTCGAGACTCTGAAAAGTATCAATCCTGATCTGATGATACAGAAACCTGTAGAAGCGCCAGTCATTGCTTCGATTGTTGGTTTAGGAGCTTTGAAGTTTACGTTTTTAAAATCTGAACCCAAACGCCAAATTGACTTCCGTTGGGAGACAGCATTAGCACTTCAAGGCGACACCGCCGTTGTCGTGCAATATGCCCACGCTCGAATTCGCAGCATTGCGCGTAAAGCCAAAGATGCTGGCATTAACGGCACACCAGACTGGAATCAAATCAGCAACCTCGAGCTTGACCTTGCCAAAGTCATTGCCAAATACCCGAGCGTCCTTGAGCTTTGCGTGCGTGATGTCACCCCGCACCCGATGTGCGCTTATGCGCTCGAGCTTGCAACGGCATTTAACGGCTATTACAACCACAAAGGCGCGGATGGAAAACCTGATACCAGCGTTCTTCATGCCCCCGAAGGTTTACGAGAAGCACGACTCGAGCTTGTGATACGGGTTGCCGATGCGATTCGGGAAGCTTTGGGCGTGCTTGGCATTGATGCGCCAGATGAAATGTGAAGCTCGAGATTTTTTGCTCAGATACAAAAAGCAGCAGTTGCTTGTCTACCCTCATCCCCAACCCTTCTCCCAACATCGGGAGAAGGGAGCTTAGCGTTTTTACGCGTGTGGCTCAAGGTTTTTTTCCTTCTCCCGCTTGCGGGAGAGGGTGGCGAGGAACGAGTCGGGTGAGGGTGGCATGATTGTTGCACCTCGAGATTTATTGTGGAATCAACCCAAACGTCACGAACAGCAAGTAAAAATTTAAGCCAATAATCAAACTGGCAATGCCCCAGCCAAGTAGCGTGGTCATTTTATGGTTCACGAAATCGCCCATGATGTTTTTGTTGGCGGTGAACATCAAAAGCGGAATCAACGCAAACGGAATGCCGAAGCTCAAGACCACTTGCGAGAGCACGAGCGTATTGGTCGGGTTTAACCCTGCCAGAATCACGGCAAAGGCGGGCAGCATGGTGATCGAACGGCGCAACCACAAGGGAATTCTAAAACCGACAAAACCTTGCATAATCACTTGCCCGCTCATCGTACCAACCGCGCTCGAGCTTAAACCACTGGCGAGCAGCGCAATGCCAAAGGCGATGGCTGCCCCGCCGCCGAGCAGTGGCGTCAGGGTTTTGTACGCTTCGGTCAATTCAGTGATTGGTTTATTGGTGGTAAAGAACGTGGCTGCGGCAGCAATCAACATGCTCATGTTGATCAGCATGGCGATGCTCATGGCGAGGGTCACGTCAATATTATTGAATTTGAGTAATCGTTTGGTTTGGGCTTTGTTTTCGGTGGGAATCCGGTTTTGGGTTAAGGCACTGTGTAAGTAAATCACGTGAGGCATGACGGTTGCACCAATAATACCGACGGCTAAATACAGGCTATCAGCTCCAGCAAATTTGGGAACAAATCCACCCAGCACCTCGAGTCCAGGTTGACTTAAAGCAAGTTGCACCACGTAAGCGCCAGCGATCACGGTCACAAAGGCGGTGATTGCAATTTCAATGGGTCTAAAACCCCTGGCTTGCAAGCCCAAAAGTGCAAAGGTTACGATGCCCGTCAGAATTGCGCCTGCCAGCAACGGAATGCCGAACAACAGCGTAAATGCGAGGCTCGCGCCGAGAAATTCGGCAAGGTCGGTTGCCATGGCAACCAATTCGGCTTGCACCCAGTAAAACCACACCAGTTTTTTCGGGAAGCGTTCGCGGATCATTTCGGGCAGGTTTTTGCCAGTCACAATTCCAAGTTTTGCCGACAAGTTTTGAATCAGCATTCCCATGAAACTGGCGACCAAAATCACCCACAGCAGCATGTAACCGTATTTCGCGCCGCCGCTGATGTTGGTCGCAAAATTGCCTGGGTCCATGTACGCCACGCTGGCAACGAATGCAGGTCCAAGAAACGGCGTCAGTCTTCGCCAGCCTGTGCGCGGGCTGCGGCGCTTGAGAATCTCGAGCGCCTGAGCGTTTTGTTCTTGATCCAGTTTGCCATGAGTGGCTGGTGCTTCAATGGTCATGATTTCACCTCTTCCATGACAAATAATTTTTGGGCGGCATCAAGCGACAGCGTATGAATCGCCACGCCGTCCACCTCGAGTGTCAGCGTTCCAGCGGGAAGACTGATCTCGAGAATCTTGATTTTTGCGCCTGGGGTTAAGCCCAAAAGCGCGATGTGTTTGACAAATTCTGGACTGTGCTCACGGATGCGTCCGATGATGGCATGTTCGCCAACAAACATCTGCGCGATGGGTCTGGAGGCATACTCTGGAATAATCCCCTCGAGCGTTGGGATGGGGTCGCCATGCGGGTCGTGCGTCGGGTGTCCGAGCAATGCCGAAATGCGGGCTTCAAAATCTTCACTAATATGATGTTCGAGCCGTTCGGCTTCGGCATGAACGTCTTCTAGGGCGTACCCCAGGGCTTGATGCAAGTACGTCTCGAGCAAGCGGTGATGGCGGATCAACTCGAGCGCAATTTTTTCTCCCGATGCGGTCAGGGTCGCGCCTTGGTATTTTTCGTGGGCGACCAGCCCAAGTTCGGCTAGTTTTTTCAGCATTCCGCTGACGCTGGGGGCGCTGATCTCGAGCACGTCTGCCAGGGCTTGGGTGGTCACCCGTCCAGTTTGACCCAAGGTATGGATTTGCTTTAAGTAGTCTTCAATTTGGGGTGACAAAAGTTCTCTCATGAGTAAGCCTCTGTTTATAGTTTAGGTGCGCCTAATCTTTTTGTCAAGTTATAACCTAAGCCATGTGTGAAGTTTCAATCGCTAGAGCTAATGTGGCTTAGTGAAGGCTAATATGGCATCCAAGATGGCGGCGGATTAAAACATAGGTTCTGGTGAAATCCCTAATTAATTCCATTGAGACATAATATCGATTCTAAGTCTGTGTTTTTCGATATTCTCCAGTATCATAGGTGTGAGTTTTGCCAAGATTTCGCGTCTTAATCCTGCATCAAGGGGAATAGGTGTTTTGCCAACAAATTCAATCCACACTTCTTGGAAATAGATACTGTCAACATCATTTTTTATTCTCTCCAAAGTTATATGATTGATTGAAACATCTTCTCTTTTTGAAATGTTAAGTAAAATTTCTGAAAAATATGATTTACTCAGTAATTGGTTTGGATTATGTAGTTTTCTTGGATTTTTTGAATTACTAAGATAGAAATTGGAAAATGAGCGGTTTGTATTTTCATCTTTTTTGGTAATTTTTGCAATGTAATTTATGCTTGTATTTTTAGAAAATGGATAATCAGTTCCTGAACCTATGGATTTTATTCCAAAAACTGAATTTGAAATGCTTGAAAAATCATATGTACTCTCTAAAATTGCCTCTTGGTCAAATTTTTGAGAAATAATTTGAGATATTATATTAGAAACACCTAAAAAACTTAAAATTTGAGTACATACCATAGTACAGGACAAAACTTAGAACTAGCGTCCAGCAAACGAATCTGAAAGAATAGAGGCTACCAAATCCCTTCCAAGGAGCAGTAGCCTTGAACTACAATACCAAACTCGAAACCATCCTCAAAAACTCTTTCCACCTCCAAGCCCAACGCATCACCGCGATCCGAATGTTTACGACTGCCGCGATTAAAACCAGAAGCCTTGACTTCAAACAACTCAGCCTCGCCATGAACCCTACCGTAGACGATGAAAGCAACATCAAACGTCTTCAGAGATTAAAAATAGACTTTTGTTCGTGTGTTGGAGCAGCAAAACGATTTTCAATCAATGCTCGAAAACCATCTTTCTCGAGCAACATTCCAAGATCGTGGGTCAGAACTGCCAAGGTCAAAGTTGCAATATCTTCTGGTTTTAGCAACGCAAATGCTTCATCGGTCATAAGCCAATTGCAAGCATTCAAAACGCCTTGGACATGCTGAATGCCATGATCGGTATATTCGGGGAAGAACTCAAAATGCGAGTGTTCAAGTATTGGAGCAAATCGCGCCAGGGTTGCATTAACAGCCCCGAATAAATCTTGGCGATGTTCCAACACTGGTTTCCAACGCAACGGAATTTCAATCATGAGTTAAGAACATTATAGTATCCCACTCTTACTCGAACGGCAGCACCAAATCCGTGTCCATATCCCCTGGCAATGGATGCTCGAGTACACGCGCCAATGCCAGCAGTTGTCCTTTGTGGTGAAACTCGTGGGTGATCGGGTGCAGCAACAACCAACGTTGCGTAACTTTTAACGGTCCAGAACGGTGTTGAAACTCGAGTGGTTCGTCTGGAGTCCTAAATTTCTCGAGTGCTTCAGTCACAATACTGTCCACGAATGCAAACCGTTCTCGCATGGCGTTTGCATCCGAAATTTCTTCGGCTGGCATCATCAAATCCTCGCGTTTGTAACCCAGTGCCACACCAGCCCAAGCCAAGTAACAAAACGCAACATGAGCGTGAATATTGTGAATACTGCCGTAGGCAAAATCGGGACGCTCGAGAATATAAACTTCATTTGGCAGGCTTTCGGTAAACTCGAGCAACACTTCACGGGTGCGGCGCACGAGGTCATACATTGTTTTCAGGTCTTCATTCATCCGCACAGCTTACGCCATCGCGGTTTGGTGTTTCTCGAGGACTTGCAAGACTTCGGTGGCGTGACTGAGTGGGTTCACGAATTTCCAGTGATGCGCGAGCTTGCCATTCGGGTCGATCAAAAAAGTTTGACGGTCGGCAATGCCAACCAAACCCAACAAGCCGCCCATGACACCGTAAGCTTTACCGATGCTTTTGTCCGTGTCGGGCAGCAATGGGAAGGTCAGGTTGCACTTCTCGCGGAATTTTGTTTGCGAAACGCTCGAGCCTGTACTGACACCAATCACTTGGGCGTTGCGTTTTGTAAATTCGGGCAAGGACTGCTCGAATCGTTGCGCTTCGATGCTGCAACCCAGCGAACTGTCTCTGGGATAAAAGTACAGAATCACCCATTCACCACGGAGTTGCTCGAGGCTGACGATTTCGCCGGTGTCGCTGGTGGCAGAAAAATTTGGGACGGGTTCGGAAATGTTCACCTGTGCAGATTACCCGCTCTGGGTGCTTGAAACCGTAAGCGAAACTCGAGATACCATGTATTGCAGAGCACTCGAGTAGAATATGGGCAACATCATGAATGAGCCTTCCGCAATCCTGACCGATTTACGCCGTGTTCTGGGCGAGACTCGAGTCATGGTCAAACCCGCGCAACTGGCAACCTATGAGTCCGACGCGCTGACGAGTTTTAAGGCGAGGGCTTTGGCGGTGGTCATGCCCGACACCGAACTCGAGGTTGTTGAGGTGGTGAAGGCTTGTCACAAACACCGCGTTCCGTTTGTGGCAAGGGGCAGTGGCACAAGTTTGTCGGGTGGCAGTTTGCCCGTGGCGAATGGCATTGTGATTGCCTTAAATAAGTTGAATAAAATCCTGACACTTGACCCGCTCGAGCGTGTGGCAGTCGTGCAACCTGGCGTGACGAACTTGGCGGTGTCGCAGGCTGCCACGCCCTTCGGTTTGTATTACGCGCCCGACCCTTCCAGCCAGCAGATTTGCACGATAGGCGGCAACATTGCGTTTAATTCTGGTGGGGCGCACTGCCTGAAGTACGGCATGACCAGCAACCATGTGCTCGGCTTAAAAGTGTTGCTGCCAGACGGCGAGGTGCTTGAACTTGGCGGCTCGAGTTTGGAAAGTGTTGGCGCGGATTTGCACGGTTTGTTTGTGGGTTCTGAAGGCTTGTTTGGCATTGCGCTCGAGGTGACACTGCGCCTGCTGCCCAAACCCCAGCGGTATCGCACAGTCTTGGCGGCGTATCATTCGCTCGAGGCGGCGGGCGATGCGGTTGCCCGCGTGGTGTCCAGCGGTTTGCTGCCTGGGGCAATGGAAATCATGGACGCCCTCGCCATTGAAGCGGCTGAGGCAGCCGTTCACGCGGGTTATCCGAAAGACGCGGCGGCGTTGTTGATCGTCGAACTCGAGGGTGAAGACCGTGCGATAGAAGCCGAATTTAGCCAGCTCGAGCGGGTGATTCGGGATTCTGGGGCTTACGAGGTGCGAATTGCACAATCAGAACTCGAGCGTCTGACGATTTGGAAGGGACGCAAGAGCGCGTTTAGTGCCGTCGGGCGTTTAAGCCCAGATTACATTGTGCAAGATGGTGTCGTGCCTCGCGGCAAACTTGGGCTGGCACTCAAGGAAATCGGGCGTCTCTCGAGCATTGCTGGGTTACGGGTAGCAAATGTTTTTCATGCGGGTGACGGCAATTTACATCCACTGATTTTATTTGATGGACGCGAACCTGGAGCGCTCGAGAAAGCCGAGCACTTAGCGGGGGAAATCCTCGAGTTGTGCGTTAAACTCGGCGGCAGTATCACGGGCGAACACGGTGTTGGCGTCGAAAAACGCGAGCACATGCCGATCATGTTCTCACTTAGCGATCTTGATGTCATGAAACGCTTGCGGCTCTCAATTGACCCGCTCGAGTTGAGCAACCCTGGAAAAATGTTCCCCAACGGCGAAGCTCCCGCACTCGTCTCTCACGCGCCGCATCCGCTCGAGCGGGCTGGAATCATCACCAGGGAATAATGCCTGACATCCGCCCCGCTTACGAAGAACACGGCGTGACTGGCTTTTACCAGCAATTTGGCTCGAGTTACAGAAATCCGCACGAAACTATCATTCAAAGTCTTCTCAAGAGCGTGATACTCGAGTGGAAACTTGACCTCTCGAGTGTGCTCGATTTGGCTTGCGGCAGTGGCGAGGCGACGTTGGTGTTGCAAGAACTTGGCGAAAAAGTTTCTGGGATTGACCCGTACACCTTTGAGGCATATTTAGAACGCACGGGTTTACATGCCGAAAAATTCTCGTTCGATGACCTTGCAAACGGTGTACTCGAGGGACGGAGTTACAGTTTGATCGTGTGTAGTTTTGCGCTGCATTTGGTGGAACTCTCAAAGTTGCCGATGTTGATGTTTCAACTGGCGCAGGTTACGGATACGCTGCTGATTTTGACACCGCACAAGCGTCCTAAACTAAAACCAGAATGGGGTTGGAATCTCGAGCAGGAGATTCTCGAGGATCGGGTTCGGGCGCGGTTATACCGAACGCTGGGAGACACAACATGACGATTTCCGAAATTCAAGATTTCATCAAATCCAATGCTCGAGTCAAGGTGCGGGGATGTGGTACAAAACCTGCGCTGTCAAACGCTGCAAATCTCGAGGTACACAAACTTTCTGGGATGCTCGAGTACGATCCAAACGAGTACACCTTCACGGCACTGGCAGGAACTCGAGTGTCTGAAATTGCCCAAATCCTTGCCCAGCACGGGCAGCATTTGCCGTTTGACCCGCCGTTTCTGGAGGCTGGCGCGACCTTGGGCGGTACAGTGGCGGCTGGTCTGTCGGGTTCGGGGCGGCAACGTTTTGGCGGCGTCCGTGATTTTGTGCTGGCGGTACAATTTATAGACGGCTTGGGAGCGCTTGTAAGGGGCGGTGGCAAGGTTGTGAAGAATGCTGCGGGGTTCGACCTGCCCAAAATGCACTGCGGCGCTCTGGGGGCGTTTGGCGTGCTGACAGAATTAACCTTCAAAGTTTTTCCAGCCCCCAAAGCCTGGGCAACCCTGCAACTCGAGTGTGACAACCTGAAAACCGCGCTTGAAACCATGCAAAAATTGGCTGGCTCGAGTTTTGATTTGGAATGCTTGGATGTTTCTGGCTCGAGTGTGCTTGTG
>JANMUC010000677.1:0-1860 GCA_031391225.1 Deinococcales bacterium | reverse complement strand
TCACCTCACCGGATTTGAAGTAAGAACAGTTACAGAGATGAATTGGAGTGGATTGAAAAATGGCAATTTGATGCGAACGGCAAGCTCAAACTCGAGAAGTACAGGTGGCAGATCGAAGTGATCGAAACCGAGGACTAAGTTTTAATAGCTCGAGTCTCATTTTAATCGAGTGGTTTCCAATTCCGCATTGCTTCAATGAAGGCTTTGACGGCGGGTGTGACCGATTTTGCCCGACTGGTCATAACGCCCAAACGACGTATCAGCGGCTCAGGGAGTGGGAAACTCGTTACACCTTGTGGCAGTGGATGGACTGCCAATGCAGGCATGATGCTAAAGCCCAAACCGTGGTTGACCATTGACACGACCACACCATCATCACCGACGTTGAAGGCTGGCTCGAGAAATTGATTGACGGTTTGAAGATAGGCTTGAAGTTGCCTGCCGCACGAGCTGAGGTTGCGGATAAATGGCGTGGCATGAAGCTCCGACCAACTTGGCGCGATGCCGCGTTTGTCATCTTTCCAGACGACAACGTATTCGTCTTGAGCGATTTCCCATTCGAGCAATTCTGGAGGGGCGGCTTGCATCAATTGTACCAAGCCAATATCGGCTGTACCATCGAGTACGCTGACCGGAATCAGTTCATCACCGCCGTCATAGTCGAGCAATTCAAACTGTACGCCTGGATGCTCGAGTTGAAAATCTCGGATGACACCTGGCAGCACGTGCGATCCAAGGCTGCGAATCGTGGCAATTTTCAGGGTCACTTTTAAACCGTCCCGCTCGAGCTGCGCCTCTTGCTCGAGGGCTTCGATGGCTGTCAGGGCGTTTCTGGCATGCTCGAGGATTCGTGTTCCAAAAGGCGTGGGTTTTGCCCCTTGTCGTCCGCGTTCGAGCACCCGTTTTCCAAGCACGCTCTCGAGTTCGACAATCGCGTGTGAAAGCGTGGATTGCGACTGGTTTAACTGAAAAGCCGCCTCGGAGTAACTGCCCGTTTCGCAAATCACACGCAGGGTTCTGAGTTGTGAGATGGTGACTCGAGCATCACTGAGGATCATGGTTCCATCATTAAACACCAAGAAGAGAAGTTCTATCGAATTCCTGCATACATAGCGGTTTGCGCCGCCCGAAAATCAATTGTTGTTTGTCGCGCTCGAGCCTAATCTAGGTGCAGAAAGCGAGGCGGGAAAATGATTTCAGCAACGCAGAACGTGTATCTCGAGGTGGTTGGTGAGGCAAACGAAGCAGCTTTCAAAAACGCGTTTGGAAACCTTGAGGCTCGAGTTTTACCCTATGCCAGACTTGGAGATTTTACGCTGCAGGTTTCGATTTGCGCCGATGCAATCAAACAACTCGTATTTAAAGACGTGAAAGTGCAACTCGAGAAACTTGGATTTACGGTGCTCGGGGCACATTAAATTTAGACTTCATCTGTTCTCAGTTTTGACACGTACACTGTTTTAATGAAGTTCCGCCGCCGTCAATTGCGTCAACTCGAGCGTTTTATCCGCGCTCGAGTTGTGCCATTTGCACTGGCGGTTTTGGTTGTTTGGTTCGGCTCGAATGCCTTTCTCGAGTCTGCTGCAATGCAAGTCATGCACCATCATGAATGCAATGAGTTCATTGCAAAAAACAATTCAGAACACTCGAGCAGTAAAAGTCGAGTTCATGAACACTGTCAATTTTGTTTTGCGCCCGCTCTGGCATCTGGTGTGCCAAATAAATTCAGCCTCTCGCGTTTAACAGTCAGCCAAACCCTCAAACTCGAGCCTCAACATCAACTGAATCACAACCTTGTTCAGTTCCAACTTGCTGCCCCTCGAGCGCCACCAGTTCAAACGTTGTCGGTTTGAATTTTGG
>JANMUC010000651.1:0-5074 GCA_031391225.1 Deinococcales bacterium | reverse complement strand
GCAAAATTGCTAAAGGTGTGCGGCTGAACAAAATCCTTGACACATTCTTAATACTTATTTTGCGGTGCGTTGAGATTTCGGGTCAAGCGCGTCACGCAAACCGTCACCCAACAAATTAAATCCAAGCACAGTCAGCAAAATTGCCAAACCCGGAAAAATCATCGTCCACGGTGCGGTGGTTGCCACACCAATCTGGAAAGCATCGGCAATCATCGTGCCCCATTCGGGTTGTGGTGGTTGCGCTCCCAAACCCAAGAACCCTAAAGCTGCCGCCTCGAGCGTCGCCGTGCCAATGGTCAGCGTGCTTTGGACAATCAGTGGGCTTAGACCGTTTGGAAGAACGTGCACCAACATTTGACGCCAACTTGAAGCACCAAGCGCCTCGGCGGCATGAATAAAATCTTGTTCGCGTAGGCTGTACACCATTGACCGCGCAATCCGAACGTAAACAGGGATTTGCGTGACCGAAATGGCAAGCATGGTATTGGTCAAGCCAGGACCGCGCACGGCAACAATGGCGATGGCAAGCAAGGTCCCAGGAAATGCCAGCAAAATGTTCGTTCCCCAGTCAATACTAGCGTCAACCCTGCCACGGAAAAAACCTGCCATCAAGCCAAGCAACGTGCCAACCACGGCTGCCAATGACACCGAGATCAAACCGACTTGAAGTGAAATTCTCGAGCCGTGCAATACCCTGGTGGCAACATCACGCCCGAGGTTGTCCGTACCAAAAATATGCGTGGTACTGGGAGGGTTTAAACGGTCACGATAAGAACGGTCTTTGAAGGCATCATAAGGTTTTAAAATGGGTGCGAGCAGCGCTAGCACAATAAACACCAGCACAATCACCCCGCCTGCCTTGCCCGGACTTGAGGCACGAAAGCGCCGCCAAATCTGAGAGGTGGGCGTCTCGAGTTGCGGCTTTCTTTCTGTTGTGTTGACGTTGGTCAAGGGAGCATCCTTATCTGTACTGAATTCTCGGGTCGAGAAAGGCGTAGCTGATGTCCACGATAGTATTCACCAGTGTAAAAACGAAAGCGACAAAAATCACACCTGCTTGCACAATTGGGTAATCACGGGTCGAAATCCCTTCGTAAATCCACAATCCAATCCCTTCCCAACTAAAGACGGTTTCGGTCAGGATTGCACCACCCAACAACGCACCAACCTGCAAACCGATGACTGTAGCAACAGGCAGCAAGGCGTTGCGCAGCGCATGATTGTACACCACAGTGCGTTGCGATAAACATATAGCCCTGGCGGTACGAACATAATCTTGATTGAGTGTCTCGAGCATTGCGCTGCGGGTCATACGGGCAATAATCGCGGTGGGAATGGTGGCAAGTGCGATTGAGGGTAAAATCAGGTGTTGCAAGGCTTGCAGCGTGACATTCAGTTGACCGCGTAAAATGCCGTCCAATACCAGCAAATTGGTAATGGGCTTAAACGTAATCGAAAGATCAGTACCAAGCCTGTGACCTGGTGGCAACCATTTGAGTTCGACGGCGAACAAGTAAATAAGCAGCAGCCCAAGCCAGAAAATCGGCATTGACACACCGACCAAAGCCACTGTCATGGACAAGTTATCAATGATTGAATTGCGACGAACCGCCGCCAGAATTCCGATGGGAATACCAAATAATGTTGACAGAATCATTGCACCTATAGCTAATTCAATCGTTCCGGGCCAGCGTTGAATCAATTCATCTTTGACAGGAATATTCTTTAACAAACTGATTCCAAGGTCGCCCTGCAAAAGCTTGCCGACAAAATTGAAATACTGAGAATCAAAAAAGCCAACAACGCCATTTTTGCTAAAACCTTCAGGGTTAAAAACCCAAGGTTTGTTCAAACCCAATTGTTCACGCACTTGTGCCAAACGTTCGGCTGTGCCACGTTCACCCAACAAAATCGTGGCAGCATCGCCTGGAATTAGGTGAATAAACATAAAGACCAGTATTGAAATCCCGATCAACACAGGCACAATAGCGATCAGGCGACGCATGGCATAAACAAACATTTTATCCTTGTGGTTTCTGAAAGATTTATTGGTGAATCTAAAAATTGCAGCTCGAGAATTTCTGGCTCGAGGTGAAAAAGCCAAAAATAATTTTTGCATTCGAAAACTCGAGTTTTAAGAAATCTGGGAGAAGGATTTTCCCTTCTCCCAGAAAGCAAATTACTTAAGGCTAATGTCAGCGAAGTTAATCTCACCAAGTGGGCTTGGTTTGTAACCCTCAACGGTGACTTTGCTCGCCTCGAGCGGTTGGCTGTGAACGAACGGCATGCGCACCACGTCGTTGAAAAGAATTTCTTCAACTTGTTGGTAAATTGGCACTTTGGCTTTGCGGCTGGTCAGCTTTTGGGCTTTCTCGAGCAAATCAAAGACTTTTTGATTGCGGTAATTGACATCTTCGACTGCACCTGGTCCAAAGTGCGGGGTGTAGAAATTATCGGCATCGCCGTAATCGCCAGTCCAGCCGAGCAAGAACATTGGGAATTTGTTCTTCTTGCGATCCTCGAGGTACGTGCCCCAATCTTCAGTTTTAAGGTTGAGCTTGATACCAACTTGTGCCAAATCTGCTGCGATGGCTTCGGCAATTGGTTTTGGCGTTGGGAAGTACGGTCTGGAAACGGGCATGTACCAGAAATCGGTTTCAAAGCCGTTCGGGAAGCCCGCTTCTGCCATCAGTTTTTTAGCCGCCTCTGGGTTGAAGATGTAATCTTTGACTTTGGGTGATCTGAAATCACTGAAAGTTGAGGGCAAGAACGAACCATCAGTCGTGCCCAAGCCCAGCCAGAAGCTATCTACAATATCTTTTTTGTTAATGGCTTGCGATACCGCTTGACGAACTTTAAGGTTGTTAAAGGGTTTCATTTCGGTATTAAACGCCACATAACCAACGTTAAAGCTTGGTCGCAAAATGGCTTTCAGTTTGCTATCGGCTTTGATTGCCTTGTAATCATCTGGGTTAAGGTTTACGGTCAAATCCACCGTTCCCGCACGCAATTCCGCAAAGCGGGCGCTGGTGTCTTTGATGGTACGGAACACCAGTTGATCGAGGTTGGTTGAGGTTTTGCCCCAGTAATTTGGGTTTTTGGCATAAACGATTCTGTCGCCTGGTTTCCAGTCTTTCAGAATAAACGGACCAGTACCAGCAATTGTACCGACACTTGCTGGTGTGCCGTAATTTGCTCCAGCTTTTTTGATGGCGGTGGGGCTGGCAATATGAAAGTAAATCGAAGCCATGACCGCATCAAATGCTGCAAAAGTTTGATTCAAGACAAACTTGATTTGGTACTTATTGACCACCTGCACATCTTTAATGATCGCAGCAGCATCGCCTTTGTAACCATTGAGTAAATCCTGCATTGGTTCCCAGACTTTGCCCTTGTCACGATAACCGAACTCGAATTTTGGATCCCACCAACGCATGACATTGAACTTTACGGCTTCAGCATCAAAACCAGTTCCGTCATGAAATTTCACGCCAGAGCGCAAGTTAAACGTCCACTCAGTCGCCGTTTTATTGGCTCGCCAGCTCTTGGCGAGCGAAGGCGTGAGATCGGTTGTGCCAGACTTAAAACCGATCAAGCGTTCATAAATTGGTTGTTGCGCCTGAAGGGTATTGCCATCCGAACGATCACCTGGTTCAAAGTTGATCGCGTCGCCCGACTGGGCAAAAACGAGGGTTTTCGCGTTTGATTGAGCTGCGGCTGCCATTAGCGCCGCCGATCCTAACGCGACTGTGACAAAAGCAATCTTCCAATGCTTCATACAACCTCCTCTTACAATGCACCACGTTGCTCGAGTGAGCAACTTTTTCGTGGTGAGTGGGCAAAGTGTACCAAGCCAGAGGGGCAAAAGTGAAGCAAAGATGTTGCAATTGAACTTGAGGTGAGAAATGGCAGAAGACTGAAAGCAAAGAGCAAAGACGTTTGAGGCTCGAGGTTGATTGTTTCAAGAACTTGTATGGCAGACTGAGTTGTGCCTGAAAAACTCGAGCTTCCAAAAATACTGTTTGAGCATTTGTTTGAATTGGCACGTAACGCTTTACCGAACGAATGCGTCGGGTTTTTGGCTGGAATCTCGAGCGGGCAGGTCAGTGCGGTGTTTCCATTGGTGAATGTTGCGGGTGACGCCAGCAGTTTTTACGCCGCAGAACCCAGCGGTGTGATTCGTGCTTTAAAATCCATCAGGAATCAGCATCTCGAGTTGGTTGGAATTTACCATTCACACCCAAGGCATGACGCTGTACCCTCCAAAACCGACCTTGAGAAAGCCACCTGGGACGTACCTTATCTGATTTTGGACGTTCAACGCCAAACGGCTCGAGCGTGGAGTTTATTGGACGAGGTGCTCGAGATTCCAGTTGTAATTCAGTCGCTCGAGATACACTGAATCATGAAGCTGATTTCGGTCAATATTGGCAGTTCGCAACCACTCGAGGTTGGAAATCACAGCATTAAAACAGGAATTTTCAAAACGCCTGTCAGCAATCTGGTGCGTGTTGGCAAACTCGGACTGGAGTTGGACTTGGTGCAAAACAAGAAGCATCACGGCGGTCCAGATCAAGCCGTTTACGTGTATGGAACAACCGATTACGCTTGGTGGTCTGAGCAATTACAAACTGAGTTTGAGCCTGGAATGTTTGGTGAAAACCTGACGATCAGCGACCTCGAGAGTGCGACTTTCAATATTGGTGATCGCTTGCGCGTTGGCACGGTGTTGCTCGAGATTTCGGCGTCTCGAATTCCGTGCAGCACATTGGCGGCGCGGATGGGTGATACTGGATTTGTTAAAAAGTTTAAGCAAGCCCGCCGACCAGGTTTGTACTGTCGGGTGCTTAAAGAGGGCGAAGTTCAAGTTGGTGATACTGTCGCGCTCGAGCCGAGCGAAAGTGAGTATTTGAGTGTGGTTGATACTTTTGATTGGTATTACGACCCGAACCCAAGCCTAGCGATGATTGAAAAAGTGCTGGCTGCACCCGTTGCGATTCGTACCAGAGCAATGTACCAGGACCTGCTCGAGCGAAGCGAGGCAAAAGGTTCAACACTGCTCGAGAAAGCTCAA
>JANMUC010000062.1:0-19621 GCA_031391225.1 Deinococcales bacterium | reverse complement strand
ATCACCACAAAGACAATCGCGTACAGTATGCCTTGACCCTCACCGCCCAAACTTGAGCGCACGATCAGACCTGCAACAATGGCAGAAAGGTTGGCGATGCTGACCACCGACAGGTCAATGCCGCCATTGCCCGAGATCATGGTGATGGCAATGGCGATGGCGAGCAGTCCGACTTCTGGCACTTGTACCGCCATGCTCTGAAAATTGTAGGGGTCTAAAAACTGACCTGAAGACAAGATGGCTGCCGCAACCAATATCACGATCAATGCCGCGATCAAAAATCGAAGGTGGTTGTCAGCCAGCAATGAGCGCAAATTGATCCTCTCGAGATTGATACTGGACAGTTGGCAAACGTTTGCAGGGTAGAGTTTAAAAAAACGCTTCGGGTTGAAGCGAAAAGAAACCTGAGTTTTGGATTCTTTCTATTCTGAGGGCAACAAGCAGCTCGAGTCAAGTGTCTTGGCACACGAAGTTACTCGAGTTTGAAAATAAAAAACCTCACAGGTTACGCCCCTGTGAGGTTCAACGTTTTAAAGTCTGCTACCTTGGGCAAACGTCGAAACCTTCAGGGACTTCGGTTTCAGTCGTGTTCTGGTCAATCGAAAGTAAGTAGGCAATCAAATCATTTTTTTGTCCAACCGCATCGCCTGTTTTTAAGAAATTTGGATTTCCTGATCGAAGGTGCGTGACCCAAAGCGGATCGTCAAATAAGGCTTTCAAATCCGCTGCCTGACCATGATGCAGGTACGGTGCGCCAAGTGCCAGACCGTACAACGACGGCACGTTAAAACCGCCTCGCCCCTGCGCTCGAGTGTTGTCGGGTTTGCGCTCGAGCGTGTCAGTGCGGTTGGTGTTGCCAGGAACGCCAAAGGTGCCAACGTTACGAATCACGCAAGTCACTTGTTTTGGACCAACGGCTTTTGGTTCCGCTGCACCGGTGGTGGTGTCTTTGACTGGCGCTTGGTTGCCAAGTTGGGTGGTGTTGAAATTGAGGGTTTCAAATGCGCCCTTAAACGGACTGACAAAAGCGGCGCTCGAGAGTCTTTCATTGGTTGCGCCTGAAGGTACAAAGGTTAACTTCGAGATCGTCCAGCCAACGCCGCCGTGACACGCCACGCAATTGCCGTTTTGGGCTGCGCCAGCATTGCTGCCAAAAATGGCTGCGCCACGTTCGACTGCCGACGGCTCGAGATTTGCTAAGGCTTTGGGTGGACGAATGGTTTTCATGTACTCTTCAATGTCATCCCAATCTTTGGTACACATTGGAACGGTGGTCGCCACCACTTCGCGCACGGGTTTGTCCAGTCCGCCAGCCAGAGTCACCTGTCGTTCTTCGTTCAGGTCGCCGCAACCGTCGGTGGTGACTGCGCCCAAACCTCCCGAGACATCGCGGGTGTTGCGTTCAAAATCGTGAACCTCGTCAAAAATGGCTGACCAATTGAAAATTCGTTGTTGTTGAACGCCAGGACCGTGACTGTAACTGCCATCCAAAGATGTGCTTTGCCGTGGTCCTGCGCCAAACTGCCAGGTGATGTTATCCGATAAACCCGCAGGGTGGCACGAACCGCAACTCGACCACGATTCTTTGCTCCAACGACCACGCCCAGTGAAGAAAAAACGCCGTCCTTTGTTGACTTGCAATTCCTCCTGGCTGGCTGGGGCGCTCGAGGTTGGAATGACGCGCTCTAAGGTTTGACTGGCAATGTTGACGACTGCCATTGCGCGGCTGACCCAGCAATTGACAAAGACTTTGCCGAGCTTACCCGCAACCACAACCCCTGTTGGGTTTTGACACGCCAAACTTGTTCCCGCAGGTGCAGTGCCAAGATCAACTTGGACTTTGCCTGGTACGCCCAAACTCACGCCAGCCGTTTCAAAGTTCACGCGTTGCAACACGTCCGCCCCTCGAGCGACCACGTAGGCATTGCTCGAGTTTGGAGCGAAAGCTAAATCTGCCAGATCAGCTAGGAAGAAACGTTTTTGCCCAGCAGGCAGCGCGGCAGCTACACTTTTTGCCAGGTTGGTTGTGCCGTTCTTGCCCAGCACCTCGAGTTTGGATTTCAAGTCGCCAACGTAAACCACCGGATAGACATTGCCGTTAAACTTGGCTGGGGCTTTGGGCGATGCCGAAATTGAAGTCAGGTAGACCCGACTGCCAGATATGGCGGCTCCAAAAATTTGATTCGGCGCGGTCTTGACCGTTCCAGCGTTCGTGCCCTCAGGCACAAAACCAGAATCGGTGGGCGAAAAACGAATTGAACCGACAGACTCGAGGTTGTCCGTGCGGTACAAACGCACCAGACCCTCACGGCTGGCATCGGTGGCTTCGGCGTTCGCCAGCGGCACGCCGTAAAATTCTGGCACAACCAAAGTTTCGTCTTTATCGTCGGCATCACCGTCGTTGGTCACAGTCAAGGCTCGAGGGTTATGAATATTGATCTGACCAATCAAACTCAGGCTCAAAGTATCCCAAACCGAAACCCGACTTTGCGCCCATTCAGAAACAAATAACCGCGCCCCAGTTGGCGAGAGTGCCAAACCGGTCGGTTCAGAACCCACAGGCGTCACGCTCGAGACGCTGGGTTCGTTGGTGTCCAGGTTGACGATTTTAGAAACCGTTCCATCGGCTTGGTTTGCCACAAACGCCGTGGCATTGTCTGGCAGAATCACGACGCTGATCGGTTCGTCGCCAACCTCGAGTTTGGCAGTTCGCTCTAAAGTTGCCGTCTTAAAAATACTGATCGAATCGTCCTCGGTGTTGGCTGTGATGACATACTTTTCGTCGCTCGAGAGAGCAATGCTGCTGGATTTTGACGCGCCGTTCAGGACGCCCGTTTTGTTTTGCCCAAGCACCAAACTGCTCGAGAATACCGCAGCGATACCCAACGCTGAGAGCACCAAAACTTGGCTGGCTCGGATTTGCATAAGACTCCTTTACTTGATGTCGCCGCAAACGATGCCTGCACCCGCGCCCGCAGGGTCGCCCTTGCCGCGCTGATGGTATTGGACGTATGCCGCCGCCGGAATCTTTGCTGTTTCAACCGTGCTCGAGACTGTGCCTGTACCGTTCCCATCGCCGCTTAGTTCCTCGAGTGGCAAGACCACAGGTCCAGGGTTGGCGCACGAGCCAGTGTGAATATGTCCGACGTGTTTGGTGTTGGCGGTCAAGCCCGTGACGGTCACGGTTACTTTGGTTTTGCCATCGCTCGAGGGAACGAGGGTGGCTTGCCCAATGGCGGTACTCGGCGCACCACTGGCAAAAGTGTTCAGCGAAGTCATGGTGGCAGATTTGCCGCCAGCCACAGGTGCTGCACTTGGCGCGGGAGCGCAAGCCCACAGCACCACAGCACCAACTGCGCCAAAACTCGAGACGATCAACCATTGCTTTAACTGCTTCATACGTCCTCCTTGTTGCCATCACGCCAACCGTTTTAAAGAACAGAATCGTAAAGTTAATTGTGAATAAATCTCGAGCCAAAGCAAGTCCTTTCGAGTGCATGGTCGCATCCGAAAAAACCAGGGTTAGAGGTTGAAAATCTCATTGTACGCCTTCCGCAATTTTTTAATCTCGAGTTGAGGTTTAAGTACGTGAATCACGGTATTGAATGGCTTGAAGCTCAAGCTTTGCTAAAAAGCTGTTAAATTCCAATTCATGGTGTAATTGGTGGCTTGTGAAACACCTGGGCTGGATTCCACAGTTTCATTTTTGGTGATTGTGCCTGAAATGGTTTTTGAGCCATCGCTTGCATTGGTGACAACCGTGCCAGTTCCAAAAATACGTTCTGGTACATAAGACTGTCTGGGAGTCGCAATGTTCACCTGTCTGGTTATTGGTTCGTTTGGCGGAACGTCAACGCAGCGATCTGTGACGACCATTTGTTCAGTGATTGTGCCAGTGGTTGTGGTTGGTCCAACGGGTTTATCCGTAGAAAATGAATAATCGCTACCAGTAAATTGGATAAAAAACATGGACTCTTGCGGCAACAAGAAGAGGCTCGAGCCTTTTTCGCTGATGTTAAACACCTGGCGGGTGCAAGTGGAAGAAATGATCACATTGCCTGTTTTAATGTGACTGTAATTGGCATTTTTGTTCGATGGCACAACCTGAATCTCGAGTTTGCTCGGATCAATACTGACGGAAGCGGAGACTGAAACATCTGTCACGTCAGAACTTGTTCCGTCTACGGCTGGTGCAGTCCCAGTGACTGTCGAGTGGTATTCGATGGTCACTGCGCCACGAAAAATACCGTCAGAAACGACTGAACGCACTTGTTGCGTGGCACATAAACTCGAGGCTTCGGTGTCTGTAGGCAAGACCAGACAAGCTTGAATGGACAAGACCAAGACTTTGTTGGTCGGTGTAAAAACCGTGGTGTACCGCCCGTCGCTACTCGAGAAACCAGTGGCTTGTTTTACTGTGGCTCCGCTCGAGCTGACCTTAAATTCAAAACCTGCACCTTGAGGGTCAGGCGTACCAGCAAACACCACTTGCGCTCGAGCATCCAGGGATTTGTCTGTTCCGACCACGACTTGCGTGAACGGTTTGATCGGGTCAATCACCACCCGAGCACAGTCATTGATTTTGCTCGAGATGCTGGACGCATCAAGCTTGAAAGCCGCAGTGTCCATTTGAAATTTGAGCGCCAGGTTTTGCAACAAGCCGACCAGATACAGTGTTGTCAATTTGTCTGCAATGATAGGCTCGGTTTTGCAACTTTCGATTCGTTGATTCAACTCGAACAACAGCAGCTTGGCGACGATAGGACGGGCTATCGCGTCCTCGTCGGTCAGAAACGGTTCTATATTGATCTTTCCTTCACTGGCGGCGGCAACGTTTACTCGAGCGTCAAACCATTTTTCAAAAGCCAAATCTGCGTCAATAATTTTGCTCAGATCACTCGAGTTTTGGGCGTCTAAAAGTAAGGGTTTGACAATTTCGTTAAACCAAGCCTCGAACAACGCAGCGATTTCTTGATCGGTTGCTTGACGCGTGGCGTTGTCGTTAATCACGTCGTTAAAGTCATTCGCAGTTCGGATTGCCAAAGGTTCTAATGCTGGAAGTTGGGCGATTTCGGCTTCCGTGGCATTTCCTACGCCCGCATCGCTAAAATGATTGATGCTCAATACCATCAGCCCAGCTTGAACGGTTGGCGAATTAAAGCGAAATTTTGTGCCGTCGTTGGCGCTGCTAAAACCAAACAAACGTTTCCCGACCGCGACACTCGAGCTACTCCCGATACGCAGCGTGGCTGAACGTTTGAAACTCAAGCCAGACGGTTCCATTTGGACGGCTGCGGTCACACCAGCCGATAACGGTGCATTGCCCATGCTCGAGATTGGGGTCAGTGTGATGCTCACCGTTTCTTTTAGTGCCTCTGGGGGCACGATCAGGCTATAGATCACGCCGTTCGATGCGGTGGCGGTGACTTTGCCACCAGTCCTGCCGATGCTGGCACTTTTCGCGTTTGTAGCTTCGGTGACGGGTGCGCCCGTTGGCGGTGGCGGTGCGGTGTCGTTGCAGGCGCTCAGACCAAACAACGGAATCAAAACAAAGCAAGTCTGCCAGAATAATTTCATAAATCCTCCTCGAGCATTTCTTACTCCTCGAGTGTAAGTTTGGGGCGTCTCAATAGCGTCTCAATAAAAAACTCGAGGGCAGCTACAACCACCCTCGAGCTTTCATGTCGTTTTTAGCGCCAAAACTCAGGGTGTAAGTTCGTCAACGATTGTGCTACCAACCGCGAGGTTATCGCTTAAGTTCGGGTCAGTTTCATCCGCACTCACTCGGGCACTCATGACGTACACGCCGCCCGACGCTGGGGCTTTCACGTCAATCAGAAAGGCACGGCGTTCATCGGCTGCCAAACTCGAGAGCTTGCATGTGACCGTGGTCAGAATGGTGGTGCAACCACTCCAACCTTGAATGTCGGTGATGGTGAAACCTTCGGGCAGGTAAAACTCGGCACGAATGTTGTTTGCAGGACTGGTGCTTTTGTTGTGAAGGTTGATCGCGTAAGTCAGTTTGCCTTCAGTTGTGGCACTTGCTGGGGCAATCATCGAAAGCTCGAGGTCGGCGGGTTTACTTTGCGTCACGATCAAATCTGTTTTTAGATTCCAATTCAGGGTGTAATTGACGGTTCGTGTTATTCCGAATCCAGCGTCACGGGTTTGGTTGATGGTGCTCGAGCCAACAATCGCAAGTGAACCATCAGGATTGGTTTTCAGTGTACCGTTGCCTTTGACGGTTTCGTTGGCTGGGAAGTACGAGTTTTCGATGGGTCCGTTTTTAATTGGTTGTATCTTGATGGGTGGCAATTCGCAAGCACCAGCAATCAACAAGAATTCCACCGAGAACTCACCGAGTCTGCTGATTGGTCCTGATAACCCCAGCACCTCGAGCGTGTAATCCAAACCTGTAAACTTGACAAAACCACGGTCAGATGAAGAAACCACAAAGCTCGAGCCGGTTTCGGTGGCGTTCACGACTTGGTGTTTAACCAGACTGCAACCTCCGCCTGGAATTTCTCTAAAGAAAGAATTACTAGATTCGACTTTCTTGTACGTCGCATTTTTACTGGTAATTCGGTTTGCGTTTGGATTACTGGGATTAAATTCGACGTTCGCATCTAAAGTTATCGTATAAGCTCCCGAAGATGTACCCCAAGCGGACACTTCGGGTGTTTCAGGAATGTTTCTGTCGTCTTGGACTGTTTCGTTTAACTTGACCGTGCCACGAAACAGATTTGATGGCACTGAGGTTTGCAAAGCATTGACCTTCCCAAGCTCGAGGTCAAACGGCACTGGCAGTGTGGTGTCCACAAAAGCATAAAATTCTTTACCCAAGGCGTTATCGCTGTCCACATCTGCAAGCCAAGGAATCGTAAATTCGGTTTGGTCGGTGCTGGCAGGCACACTCGCAATTCTTTCTGAAGTGTCCGAACCTGTTTTTCGCACAATAAAAATGCGGGTTACGTTGTAATAAATCAGTGGTGCTGCCACAATTGGCAGCCTGACCGTGGCTGGGTCAAGTTTGACTTTAAAACTGACGACATCGCCTGCTTTAAAGTTGGCTGTGTCTTGCGTCACCGTACCTTGTGGTGAGGTTGCAAGTGGTGTGCTTAACTGAAATTTCAGCAAGGTCAATTTGAAAATCCCAAGTCTTTGCAGGGCAATTGCCAAATCGGTCTTGCCAAAGTTTTTCGGTCCTGCGGTTAACTCTGCCAGCAAACTTAACTTGTAATTCGAGCGGTAATCAGGGTCATTTGGGCTGATACTGGGTGCGAGTTGGGCGTCCCTGGTGGCAAATGAACCCTCGAGTTTGATGCCTGCTTTAATGGTCAGTAGATTTAAGCGAACTTGTGGCACTAAGGTCATGCCAAATTTCAGTTTGGCGTATCCGTAAGCAAAAACAAACATTTCAGTTCGCAGGTTGGTCAAACTGGGTGTGATCAGCTTGTGATCTGGGGTATTTTTGACCTCCATTTTACGAACCATCTTGCATTCGCCAGTGACACAATCAAGTCCAATCTCGAGGTTTGCTTTGGTTTCGTTGCTGAGTTCGATGCCAATGGTGGGCAGTGCGATTGTGCCTTCCATTTCAAATCCCAGACCTGCGGTCAGGTTGCCGCTTAAGATCAAGCCCGCCCAACCTGGCAGCGGCATCAATTTTTCGTAGAGTTGCAATTCGCATTCGACATTCAGCAATCCCGAAACGCTAAGGATCAACGAGGCTTTTAATTTCGCCGTGATTTCAGTTCGGACGATCAATTTCTTCAATCCAGTCTCTCGATCAAAATCAATCTCGAGGGTTGGGTTGAATTTCAGATTAAATTGTGCGGGTTGGCTTAGAGACAGTGGCGATGCGGATTTGATCAATTCGCATTTGAACGGACCGAGTTGAAATTCAAACGGTTTATCGGGTGCTGGCAAAGCTCGAGCGCTGGCGGCTTTGGCTTTTGGTGTAAAATTGTACTCGTCACCCACCACCTGAATGTCATAAAGGTCGGTTAAATCCTTGGGGAAAGTTGGCTCGAGCTTCGAGAAATCAATGGTTTCATGTATTTGTGCGGTTTTCATCAAGGTTGTGATTGACACCAGTTTTAATCGTACCCGCACCGCATCGCCCTCATTCACGCTCGAGATCACCTCGCCACCAATGGCTTTGCTTTCACGCCCAAGCAACAATGACCCTGGTGCGGGAGGGGAAATACCCGTCAGCAAAACCTCGTAAGGATTGTCCAAACTGGGTTCGGCTGTTGGGTCAACCACGGTGGGATCACTTTTGATTTGGGCATCCGTTATCAATTGCACACCCGCTGCAGGTTGAGCCACGCTGACCAACATCGGCGCGGATTTGATGTTCCCCACTTGAGCCACAATCTGAGTTGCACCCAACGCCACTTTCGCCTCGAGTTCACCAGTCGTGCTGATACTGACCTGTTCAGGTCTTGAAGAAGTCCAAGTTACTTCTCCGTTCACTTCTTGCCCGCTAGCGTTAAAAGCTCGAGCTTTGAGTTGTTGCTTTTCGCCCAATTGCGTAAACAGCAGCGCATTTGGAGAAATCTCGAGTTTAACCACATTTCCTGACGGCGGGGGTGGCGGTGTTGGGGTGGTGTCATTACAGGCTGCCAGACCAAACATGAAGATCAAGCCAAACCAGGTTTGCCAAAGTGATTTCATACAATCCTCCTCGAGAATCTTTTGTCGCTCGAGTGTAAGTTTGAAGCGTCTCAATAGCGTCTCAATGACTTTTTCGTGTCAGATTCGAGCAGCATTCGTTTTGAACCTTCAACGCAAACCGCGAGGTTTATTCTGTTGCTCGAGATAGCGTTTCATATCCTCGAGCGAATCAAACTCGAGTTCTTGTTTGGTTTTTAAATTCACCAGCACCACAAGCCAAATTTGACGTGCTTGGTTGTAGCCCACATTCAGCACAAAACTCGAGTGCAAAGGAAAAATGGCACTTGAGACTCGAGGCATGAGCACAGTATCCACATCAAGCGTCTCAGTAGCGTCTCAATCAAGATGAGTTGTTAGAACCAACCTTCTGGCGCGTGTTCTCTTAAAAACTTTAAATTTGCCTCAACTTGAACGCTGTCATTTAAGGCAGTTGCTGCCAAGAATTCTTGAAACTTAAAACCTTGCGTTTGTGCGATCTCAAGCATTTCGCTTAGGAGGTTTGTTTGTTCAGGCTCGAGTTTGGCACGAAAGAACAATGCTGTGCACAAGAATTCTTGGAGTTCAAATTCTCGAGCGAAATGTTCGACTTCAAGCACAAGCACACGGGCTTTTTTGGCGTTTCCTCGCGCAAGTGCGATCAAGGCTTGCCCTTGGGTTAAAAAGTTTTTTGCTGCCAGGTTTTGCGTCTTTTCAAGCAGGGATTCGGCTTCAAAAAGCGTTTGTTCGGCAGGCTCGAGATCACCCATTGCCGCGTAAACAGAGACCAGAACGCTCAACATGGTTAAGTGTCGGTAAGGATCACCAACTTGTTGCATTAATTTGCTGGCTTTTAAGATGTATGGCAGCGCCTCGGTCAAGCGTCCTGCGTGAAAGTAAATCACACCAATGCGGTGTTCAATATCAGCTTCAAAGGTGATGCTGCCAAAAGCCGTTCCTATTTCTTTGGCGCGATTCATTGAATCCAAGGCTTCAGAAAACCGTCCCTGTGACAAGCGAATAAACCCCAAGTTCATCAGACTTAAAGCCTCAACGTGCGCTGAGCCTGTCCAGTGCTCGAGGCTTAAGAGAATTTCTCGTTCGGCTTCTAATAAACGACCCACCCACCAGTAGGAAACCGCCAAGTCATTCTCGAGGGACAGGGTGTAAACGCAATTTGGGTCTTGCTTTCGCATTCGTTCAAAAATCTGGGCGGCACGGCGATGTTGCCCTTGATAAAAACGCAACTGTGCTTCATAACTCGAGGTTTTCAGGTTGTTTGACTCGAGCGCGTAGACTTCGGGTAAGAGCGCATCGGCGGCAGCAAATTGCCCACTTCGCAGCATTGCCTCGAGCCTGGCAAAGCCGTACATCAGTTGTAATTCCAAAGGGGTATCGGCTTGAATGTACTTACTTGCCTGCTCAATATAATTTATTGCTGCCGTCATGTCGCCTCGGTAAACGGCATTGTCAGAAAGGCTCAAATTGATGTGCAAGCGTTGCTCAGGACTGATTTCGGGCGTGCCTATTGCCTCGAGCAGCATGGTGTCAGAACGATCCAAATCCAGATAAATCATGTATGTCCCAGCCAAAATCAGCGCCTCGAGTCGTTCGGGTTGGGTTTTTGATGCGTTCAAAATCGACTCAAGGGTTTGAAATCCTGCGGTCAATAAACCTCGCTCGAACTGGTCTTTGGCGGCAATCACCTCGAGTTTCCAGGCTTGGGTCAGTTGCCCCGCTTTGCGCCAGTGTTCTGCCACAATCAGACTTTCCTTGTGACCACTGATCGCTTGGGCGAGGCTGGCATGAAAATACTGGCGTTTGGCGGTTGGAATTTGTTGGTACAAGATTTGCCTGAAAAGATCGTGACTGAAACGGTTAGCAATGACAAAACCGTGTTTTTCTGCTTCCTCGAGCGCTTCGATTGCCGCAATCTGTGAAAGTTCGGTCAGGCTTGCCAGCAATTTGGGTTCAAAATTTGCGCCTATCACGCTTGCCACACTCAATAACCGTTGGGTGTTTTCTGTTAAACGCGCAAACCTGCGGGCGATCAATTGCGTGACTCGAGGTGGTACTTCAAGTTCCGAATAATCGTTGGTGATTTCATCGAGTGCGGTGTGCCAATCACCGTTACGCACCTCGAGCACTCCGTTTTCAAATAAGGATTTCAGCATCTCGAGGGCAAAAAAGACATTGCCGTTTGACCGCGTTGAAAGCCATTTCGAGAAACGTGTCGGACCTTCCTCAATCCCAATCAAATCCGCCAACAAATCGCGCATGGCGTTCATGTCTAGGGCGTTCAAAGTTATGGTTTCAAGCTTGCCACTCGAGCTTAAACCGTTCAGGGTTTGCTCGAGCATTTCGCTATTTTCGTGAACCCTGTACGCGCCGTAAATTTGGCTTTTGCCTCGATGCACTAAAAACACCAGTAATTCGAGGCTAGAACTATCCGCCCATTGCAAATCATCAAACACCAAAACTCTAGAATCTGCCTCCAAAACCCGTGCCAATGCCTCGAGCAACCTGGCTTTGGCACTGTTTGGGTCGGCAGGACTTGGGGTTGCGCCTGGCATCAATTCAGGAATCAATCGTGCCAGGTCTTCAATGTACGCGCCCAAGTTTGGCATGTTTGGCAGTTGCGTGCGCACAAATTCAATCACGGGTTGGTAAGGCACGCTTTCCAAACCCTCGCGGCAGCGCAACCAAACAGCATGTGGGGCAACCTCCTCGAGTAGTCGCGTTTTGCCCGAGCCTGGTTCGGCGGCGATCAACACCAAGCTGGCGTTTGAAGATTGAATCTGCTCGAGTTCGTGTTTTCGACCTGCCAGACGAGATGGACGCAAAACTTTGATCGGTGTGACAGAGCCAAAAGTGCGTTTGGCGCTGTTCGAGGTCAAGGGTTTGGCATCACGAATGGTTTGCACGAGTTTGAGCGTTGTTTCGAGTGGCTCGAGTTGAAGCTCGGTTTTTAACCGTTCCCTAAAATCTTCAAACACCCGAATCGCCTCTTCACGGTTGTCAGCCAAATACGCCGCCTCAAGGTACGCATGAAGCACATCTTCTGCCAGATCATCATGCTCGAGCACGGTTTTTAAGACTCGAGTGGCGGCGCTTGGATCGGTTTCGAGTAATTCTCGCGCCCGTTTTAGAGCCGCGTCCCGCCACGCTCGAACAAATGCCTCGCGTTCGTTGGCGCACCAAGCTTCGAATTCGGGCGCATCGACCTTAAAATCTTCGAGCAGGGGTTTTTGATGCAATACCAGCGCTCGAGGGTGATCACCGCGTCCAATGGCTTCCCGAAAAGCTTTGACATCGTTTGGAATCACAAATCTTAAACGTGTGGCTTGTGCCTCGAGATTTTCCACCCATTTCAACTGCTTGGTGCGGTTCAAAAGCACCCTCAAATGATGGCGTGCCGCAGACTCATCTAAGTCTGGTGCGAACATTAGCATCAGACGTTCACGGTCCACCCAGTCGCCCTGCACCGCCAAGTATAACGCCAACGCCGCAGGTTTGGTCGGCGCAATCTTGACGTATGAGCCTTCAAACTCGAGGTGAGGTGTGTCAAACAAGCGCAGCATCTTTGCTTCATTATGCGGCATTTGCTGGCTCGGTTGTCACGGTACGCATCGTCTGAGGTATCATTTCAAAACATCACTTATCAAATCACGTATCAATTTGTATTTCCTTCCAGGGGGCAAGTATGAAAAAAATCTTGAACGATCCGAACAACTTCGTCAATGAGATGCTCGAGGGCATCTACAAAGCCCACCCAGAAGTCACCAGAGTCGGTTCTGACTTGCGTTGTCTGGTGCGCAGTGACGCGCCAGTCATGAACAAAGTCGCCATTGCCACGGGCGGCGGGTCGGGTCACCTGCCCGTATTTTTGGGTTATGTCGGGCAGGGAATGCTTGACGGAACAGCCATCGGTGATGTTTTTCAGTCACCCAGCAGCGATCAGATGCTCGAGGTCACAAAACGCATTCATGGTGGCAAGGGCGTGTTGTACGTTTACGGCAATTACGGTGGCGATGTCATGAATTTTGACATGGCAAGCGAAATGGCAAGCATGGAAGACATTGAGGTTCGCACGGTGCTGGTCAAAGAAGATGTTGCAAGTGCAACAAAAGACCGTAGTGACACCCGTCGCGGCGTGGCAGGCATGGTTTTTGCTTTTAAAATCGCGGGTGCGAAAGCCGATCTGGGCGCGTCGCTCGAGGAAGTCGAGGCAGCCACCATCAAGGCACTTGCCAACATGCGCACGATGGGCGTGGCGCTCAGTCCGTGCATTTTGCCAGCCGTTGGCAGACCGACGTTCACCGTTCCCGACGGCGAGATGGAATTGGGCATGGGCATTCACGGCGAACCTGGCGTGCGGCGCGGCAAGCTCGAGACTGCCGATCAGATTGCGGATACGATTTTAGAAACCATCACCGCCGACATGCCAATTGTTAGCGGCGACAGCGTGGCAGTCATGGTCAACGGACTTGGGGCGACACCACCTGAAGAACTCTACATTTTATACCGTCGTATACACGCTAACCTCGAGCAACAGGGCGTCAAAGTCCATAAAGCCTTCGTCGGCGAGTACGCCACCAGCCTCGAGATGGCAGGCGCGAGCATCACGATTTTAAAACTCGATGCCGAATTGCAAGCGCTGCTCGATCATCCCGCCCACACGCCGATGTTCAGGGTTTAACCATGACAGCAATTGACTTTCAGGTAAGAATTGAACGCGTCGCCAAAAAATTACTCGAGATTACCGATTTACTCAATATCTTGGACGCCGCAATGGGTGATGGCGATACCGGTGTCAGCGTTTCCAAGGGCGCTCAAGGGGTGCTCGAGCACATGGCAGCCAACCCCGTCGGCGAGGATATCGGCAAGTGGCTTGCTGGCGTTGGTATGACGTACAATCGCACTGCCCCCAGCACGATGGGCGCATTGGTGGCAACCGCCCTGATGCGGGCAGGCAAAGAAGCCCTTGGCAACTCGAGCGTGGACAATGCGACCCTGGCAAAAATGCTAGTGGCAGCCAGCGTTGGCGTCCAAGAACGCGGCAAAGCCAAATTGGGCGATAAAACCCTGCTGGATGCGCTGCATCCCGCCGCTCAAGCCTTTAGCGCTGCCATCAATACTGGCTCGAGCTTGGAAGATGCAGGTCAGGCGATGCTCGAGGCGGCGCGAAAAGGTCGTGATGACGCGACGCCATTAAAAAGCATGATTGGACGCGCAAACTGGGTTGGTGGAACTGAAGGCAAAGTTGACCCTGGAACGGTGCTCGTAGTGACGGTACTTGAGGCGCTGCTGGAAGTATAGAGTGCCATTCGTGTGCAATGACCGTAGTGTACAACCCTGCAACCGGACTTAAAAAAGTTTATAACCAGTGGCATGACCACTCGAGCGGTACACGTACTTTTTGGACTTAGCCTCTTTTCGATCACCATATTTTCGGTGGCGTTGTCTCACTCTGGTTCTGCCCTGCCAGATTCACAAATTGCGCCACCCGCTAGACAGTTTTCCTTGCCATTCGCTGGAATGCCTGGTGTCAATTCGTGGTTGCTGGGGCAGTTGTACGGCAACACCACGGGCGCATACCGCCGCCGCAACAGCGATTACCGTGCGGGGCAAGGCATTCATTTCGGCATGGATTTTAGTGCGCCGTGCGGAACACCCGTGCTTGCCATCGGTGATGGTGTCGTCTCCGAAGTCGATGGTTCGCACGGCAGCCCGCCACACAACCTGGTGCTGAATCATGCGGGCAATGTATCGAGTTTCTATGGGCATCTGCTGCGCCGCTCGAGTTTAAAAGTTGGACAACGTGTCAAACAAGGACAACAAGTTGCGGTTTCTGGAGATTCACAATTCACTTGTTTCAGCGCCCCACATTTGCATCTCGAGATTCGGGACTCCAGCCATCAGCGCTTTTTGAATCCGGTTGGGTATATCGCCGCCGATTGGAACACGCTTGCATTGGTCGGCAGTTTCGGGCGTGGTTATCAACGAGACTTAAATCAACCTCGAAAGTGGCAGTCGCTCGAGGATCAACCTGCTGCCAGGCGCGGCGGAGCGTTACTGAACAATTACAAGCTGCCATTTCCTGCCATCCCAAATGACCGTTCGCTCCAATATCCCAGCCGAATTTACCGCGCCCCAGCAACCCCCGCAAGCGAAACCGATGCGCCCGAAGGTGTCCCTCGCGCCATCTCGAGTGTCGGATGTTGTGTTGCGCCGTTCTGGACTAGTGATTCAAACCGCGTGATTTACTTGGATAAACCGAGCGCAGCCGCTCCTGCCGCGCTGTACAGCATTGACCCCAACAACCCCAGCGCTACCAGACGAGAATTCTCGAGCGTGGTTCGGCTTTCGCCTTCCGAAAAATTTGCAATTTTAAATGGTTCAACCACCCGTATCGAGCGTCTGGCAACTGGCGAGCGTGTCAGTGTTCCTGCAAGTTCGGTCAGTTTCTCGCCAAACGGACAACAAATTGCTTGGACGGTTTCAAGCGACGGTGGGCGTTTTGACACGCAACAAACCACGGTTTTTGTGGCAAACCTCAACGTTTCACCGCGCTTGGCGCTGACCCAAACTCGAGCGGTGGCGGTCTTGTACGGCGGCGGTTTAAGCGGTTGGTTAAACGAACAAACTTTGGTCTTGAACGGTAAACGCAAAGCTGGCACTCGAGACCGAGAATTGATGACCCTCGAACTGAAAACCAAAAACTTCAAAGCGTTCTCGAGCGCCCTGAATTTCCGTGGAATCAGCATCAGTCCAACAGGGCGTTTTGTCATTTATTACGTGGCGTTTGACAGCAAAACTAGAAACGGTTTGTTCGTGCTCGATACAAATTCTGGCAAATCAAGGCGCTTGCCGTGGTTTGGATCGTATCGCTTTAGGAATGCAAACCGCCTGGTGTTTATTCCAATGCAGAATTCAAGATCGCATTCCTTGCTCGAGTGGGATTTGCGTAGCGACACTCAGCGACCCCTGGCTGATCTGGCGGCACAAGTTGCCCTGGACGATTGGCAGGTGTCCCCAAACGGCATGAGCATGGTTTTTGTCAGCGCTGCAAATCGGGCGTTGCATGTGGTGGATTTGCCAAAGTAAACCAAATGAATCTGGAAGTCGGTTTTAGATCGAGCGGCAGATCATCACGGTAAAAGTCAACCAGCCAATGCTAAATTCCACCATGTGAATGTTTGATCCAAGGCTCGAGTTTTCAAGAATTTGCAGATTGCCTTGTGCTCGAGTGCCAAAAATAATTTGAATGGTTGTCATTGTCTCTCCAAAATCTTGAGCTTTACAAACCCCGATCACCGTCCAAGTTCACGCGAGTCACATCAGGGATTCTCGAGTAAATGTTTTTATCGCGGGTCATTAAGCCAGCCCCGACCAATTCGCGGCGCAGGGTAAAAAAGTCTTCGTGAAATTCGGACAGGATTAAATTGACTTCACGCTCTGGGTATGCGTGATCGAACTCGAAAGCTTCTAAAATTTTCTCGAGAACGATGTCACGTTTTTTGCGCTGGGCTGGAATCGCTCGAAGTCGCCCGCGTTTCAAAAATGTATTCAAGACTTTTAACCTAAACCCGTCAGTTTCAGAATTTGCCTCAAGTTGTACTTCTTGTAAACTGACCAATGCTGCCAGCGTTTGCTCGAGTACACTTTTTTTGACACTGTAATTTTGGTAATAGCCGTCTTTGACGCCCTCGAGAATTCCGACTGCCTCGAGTTGCTTGAGGTGATGGCTGACCGTGGCTGGCGTGATGCTGAGGATACTGGCGAGTTCTTCGGTATGGCGTGATTTTTGCTTGCAGAGGTTGACGATCAAGACGCGGCTGGGATGCCCAAGCGCCTTGAAAAAATCACTGCGTTGCTCGAGCGAGATGCTGCTGTTTGGACTGGGTTTGTGACTGCTCATGGCTCAGACCAATTCCCTTGGGGTGGGGACTTCATGACCTGACGATACGAACCCGCGAACATGCTTCGAGCCGCTTTCAGAACCTCGAGTTTGATTTGATTGCGGATCACCTCTTCCTGGTTTTGTTCGGCTCTGGCAAGTTCGAGTTGTTTTTTGAAACCACTTGCGACTTGTCTTGAGATGGCATCAAATCTTTTGGCAATTTCGGTGGTTTCTGGTGTTTCGCTCATAGAGTCCTCTTTCTGATTCGTCGAATTTCGAATCGAATCTTAGATTCTGATTTGATAATTGTCAAATCAGAATCTCGAACCACAAAGTAATTGGGACGACTTTATGCCGTCCCAAACAGATAGAACTTGATTTTTTAGAACAAATGGCTTACTTGATCGCCGTTAAGTACGGTTGAACATAGGTTTTCAAGTAACTGTCAATGCCAACCGATTTGGTAAACGCATCTTTTGCCGCTGCCAAATAGGTGTTGCGTGTGCCAGCCACGGCTTCCTCCTGCGCCAAACCAAAATTCATCACGCCAGCAAAATACCAACCGAGCGAATACTTCGGGTCACTTTTGGTCGCCTTTCCGAGCAACTCGAGCGTCTTGTCAAAACGACCCTGATCGGCGTAAGCCACCGCCAAGGCGGTCATGACGGCAACATTTGAATCGAGCGCAGTCAAAACTTCGTTTAACAAATCCACGGCATCATCGGTGTTGCCCGATTTGTACATGGACTGCGCCACAAAAAACTTGAGTTGTGCATTGTCTGGATTCGCACCGAGCGCCTTTTGGAAGGCTGTTTGCGCCTCGAGCGCGTCTAAACTGTTGCCCAAATCCAGCAGCGCCATACCAAGTTGATAGGACCTTAATGCTTCGCCAGTCAATTTAACTGCCCCAATTTTGCGACGTTCTGGCATGAAAAACGCCAGCGCTTGACGCGCCGTCTCGAGGTCGGTTTGTTGCTTCAAGCTGCCCTCAAATGATTTTTGCGCATCATCAAATTGACCAGACCACATTGCGCCAACGCCGTTCCAATAACCGTATTCGGCAGTGGTTGGGTTGCTTTTCACCAGTGCATCAACCAAAGGATTTGCCTTGTCCAAACGCCCCGAAAGCAAATACATGCGTGCGATCAGTTTAGGCTCGAATTTATCGCCAGCCGCCTTTTTAAGTGCCGCCTCGGCGTCAGAATCGCGTCCCATTTTTGCATTGGCGTACGCCAAACCGGTCAATGCCTGAAAATTCGCATCATCTCGAGAAACCGCCGTTTGATAGGCTTTGGCTGCATCAGAATACAGTCCTTGATGCTCAAAAATTGCACCTCGGCAAAA
Organism: Deinococcales bacterium; assembly: GCA_031391225.1. Taxonomy (GTDB): domain Bacteria; phylum Deinococcota; class Deinococci; order Deinococcales; family JAAFIG01; genus JANXTZ01. The sequence continues at coordinate 1,719 of JANMUC010000062.1, read as the reverse complement.
CGCCAGCGCCGAACTTTCTGGGTAAGTTGCATCGCCTTTGGTGACAATTGCCAGGGCTTGCTCAAGGTTTGGTAAACGACTGGCAAGCGCATAAACCGTATCTGGAACGTCTGGCGTGTCACGCACCAAATTGCGCAAGTAACGCGTGGCGCTGTCGCGGTCATTGTTCAAATACAAGGTGATCAAACGGTTGTGAAGCTCGAGTTCATCCGGCATTCTCGGCTCGAGGTTGAGAAGCACTCCCTCGGCTGTTTTCCAACCATCTTGACCGCCGTAACGCTCGAAAATATCGGCAATGTTCAAAACCGCCTCGAGAAAACGCGGGTTGTATTGCAAGGCGGTCTTGAATTCGTTGGTTGCAGCTTGCAAAATTTCGTTGCTGAGTTTGTCGGCACTACGCAAAATGCGTAAACCTTGCAAGTAATGCAGCTCTGGCTTGGACGGATTGAGTTTCAAACCCGCATCAATCACCGTTTTGGCATCCGCGTTTTTCTTGCCCTGCAACTGAATCACGCCCGCCACCATCATCACGCTGGCATCGAGTGGCGCGAGTTTTGCCGCCTGCGCCGCGAGTGGTACAGCATCGGCGACCTTTCCGGTTTGCGACAAGAGCAAGCCTCGAGCGCTCAATGCCCAAGCATTCGCCCCAGCCTTCTCGAGGATGCCAACGCTGTCTTTCGCGCCTGGGGTCACGGCTGCCACGACCACCTCGGGTGCTGGTAAAGCGTTCTCAATGCTGGTGATTTCTTTAATGTCATCGGTGCTTGGTTTTAAACCCAGAGCCTTGATCAGGGTTGCATTGGCGGTGGCAACCAATTTCTTAAAATCGCTGCCCTTCGCCACCAACGTGTCCGAGCCTCCGCCATCAACTTTTTTGACGGTGTACTCGAGCGAATACGCCCCAGCTTTACCCGAAACCTTGCCGCTGACCACATAATCGAGCGCGTACGAGTCTGCCATTCGTTCGCTATTTTCGGGACGTGCACGAAGGTACTGGTACAACTCGAACGGCGTCGGTGCGACCAAACCGTCCACGCTCTCGAGCGCTCGAGACACCGCTGTCGGCACTGCCAAATTAAACGCATCGAGATCACCCTCGAGCGGTAAAAAACCGACACGTTGCGCGTTGGCGCTCGAGAAGACCCCAAGCGCGACCAGACCAAATACAATTCGGGTTTTGAAATTCACAGCGTCACTATACGGGCAAGGCTTGGTGAAGGGAATGAGAGGATGGAAAGAAAAGCTTATGAAATGCCCTTTAACTCGAGAAAACCAGCTAAAAAGAGCGCCCAAATTCTGGGCGCACGTGATAAAGTAATGGGTTTATTTGGTGGTCAAAACTCGAGGAACGGCTTTGACTTCAATGTCTTTACCATCGCGCCTTACCGAAAGACTCACTTCTTCGCCTTCTTTCACGCCAAAAACGACTCGCCGCAAATCTTCGACCGATTGGACTGCCGTCCCATTGACCGCCGTGATGACATCACCGCCAACAGGGATTTTTTCGCCGTTGTAATCGACATCTTTATTCGCTGCCCTCAAACCCGCTTTTTCGGCTGGACTGCCAGGTTCAATCTGCGTGATCATCATGCCATTGGCAGGTAATTTGAACTGATCCAAAATTGCATTTGGATACGCCGCCAAATCGAGCGAACCAATGCCCAAACGAGGACGGCTGGCAGATACGTTGCTCGAGTCAAGCGTTTTACCGTTTTTCAA